>CAYUIN010000655.1:0-1844 GCA_964444695.1 uncultured Desulfocurvus sp. | reverse complement strand
TTCTTAAGGGCGCAGCCCTTAAGCCGCCGGAGGCCCCCCCCTAACGCCGGCCACCCGCCCCACTTGCGGCCGTCATGAGTTTTGCCTACAGTCCTGCGCACAAGTTGGGACGTCATTGGGGGAGGACCATGCACGACAATTCGCTGACCACTGCCCGTTTGCTCATCACCTGTCCGGACCGGCCGGGCATCGTCGCCGCGGTGAGCAACTTTCTGTATTCGCACGGCGTGAACATCACGACGTTGGACCAATATTCCACGGATCCCGAGGGCGGGACGTTCCTCTCGCGTCTGGAGTTCCAGACCCCGCACATGGACATTTCCGCGCCCGCGCTGGAGTCGGCGTTTGCGGAGGTGGTGGCGCGGCGGTTCGACATGCAGTGGCGCATCAGCTACGCCTCCCGCGCCAAGAAGACGGCCATCCTGGTCTCCAAGTTCGACCATTGCCTGTTGGAATTGTTGTGGCTTTGGAAGCGGGGCAAGTTGGAGACGGACATCGCGATGGTCATTTCCAATCATGACGATCTGCGTCCGGTGGTCGAGTCTTTCGGCATTCCGTATCATCATGTGCCCGTGGGGCAGGACAAGGCGGCGGCGGAGGCGGCGGTCCTGGAGTTGCTGGCGGGAGTGGACCTGGTGGTGCTGGCGCGCTACATGCAGATTCTCTCGGGCTCCTTCGTCTCGAATTTCCCCTGGAAGATCATCAACATCCATCATTCCTTCCTGCCCGCCTTCGTGGGGGCGGACCCGTATCGCCAGGCCTACGACAAGGGCGTGAAGCTCATCGGCGCCACGGCGCATTACGTCATCGAGGAGTTGGACGCCGGGCCGATCATCGAGCAGGACGTGGCCCGCGTGACGCACCGCCACAGCGTGCAGGCCATGCGCGACCTGGGCCGCGACCTGGAGCGCCAGATTTTGGCCCGCGCGGTGCGCTGGCATCTGGAGGACCGCGTCCTGCTGCTGGAGAACAAGACCATCGTCTTCGACTAGCGTCGTGTGAGGGGGGCCATCATGCGCGTCACTTTTCCCGGCACGGGCGAAGCCTTCGACGAGACGTTGCCCAACACCTGCGTGCTTTTGGAAACCGAAGAGTCCAGCGCCCTGCTGGACTGCGGCTTCACGGCGGCGCACGCCTTCTGGCGCCACGCCTCGCAACCCATGGCCCTGGCCGCCGTATGGGTCTCGCATTTTCATGGCGACCATTTCCTGGGGCTGCCGCTATTGCTGTTGCGGTTCTGGGAGCAGGGCCGCACGGCACCGCTGCAGATCCTCGGCCCGGCGGGCATCGGCGAGCTGACCATCCAGTCCATGGACATGGCCTACCCCAATTTCCGCCAGCGCATGCGGTTCCCCATGGAATTTCATGAGCTGGAGCCCGGCGCCCCGTGCGAGGTGGCGGGCTTTTCCTGGGCCTCGGCCCTGGGCGCGCACGGCGCGCCCTGCCTGGCCGTGCGCGTCGCGGCGGACGGCAAGAGCGTCTACTATTCCGGCGACGGCCGCCCGACCCCGGAGACCCTGGCCCTGGCCCAGGAGGCCGACCTCGTGATCCACGAGGCCTATGCCCTGCGGGGCGAAGTCCAGGGCCACGGAACCATCGCGGGCGCCATCGACTTCGCCCGCCAGGCCCGCGCCGCCCGGCTGTGGCTGGTCCACGTGAACCGCGACGCGAGGCGCGACCACCGCCGCGACATCGAAACCCTGCTGCGCGAGGCAGGCGACCTCGAAGCCGTCCTCCCCGAACCCGGCGACTCCATCGAGCTGTAAGGGGCGCTTCGGGCCCGGGCGGCGACGGGGAGGAGTGGCGGGCCGGGTGGTCGTGGGCGCGGGATGTTTGCCTCCGGC
>CAYUIN010000654.1:0-1852 GCA_964444695.1 uncultured Desulfocurvus sp. | reverse complement strand
CTGCGAAGAATGATGCGGGAGAATGTTGCCGGAACCGTGGGGGCGGGTTAGGATGCGCAGGCGTAGGACGCAGAAAGGCCAATACGCCGGACGGACGTCCGCGTATTGGCCTGGGGGTTCTTTTCGCTTGACCTGGGGCGCTGGTGGGGTACACCGGCGGACCCGGATCGGAATTAATGGCCGCCGTGCTGCTTGATGCGGTACAGGGCCGTGCCCACGATGACCACGAAGTAGATGAAGATCAGGGACACGCCCAGATAGCCCTGGGGGCTGCTGTGCAGCGCGTTCTTGGCAAGTTCGAGAGCGACGCTCATAATGGTCTCCTTCGTTGACGTTGCGAAACTCCAAATTGTCCGAAAACACTCAAATGTCAAGGGCCCGAGCCCTGAAAAGCAGCCGATGAGCGAAATTTTTCACAAAGGTGCGGAACTGGAACTGGATGTCGAGAAAATGGCCTTCGGCGGCAAGGGCCTGGCCCGCGTCGAGGGGTTCGTCGTCTTCATCGACGGCGCGCTGCCCGGCAGCCGCGTGCTGGTCCGCGTGACCAAGGCCAAGAAACGCTTCGCCGAAGCCGAGACCGTCAAGGTCCTGGACCCCGGGCCCCACGCCGTCCCGCCGTTCTGCACCCACTTCGGCAAATGCGGCGGCTGCATGTTCCAGGACCTGGACTACGCCGAACAGCTGCGCTGGAAGACCGAACACGTGGCCGACTCCCTGGCCCGCCTGGGCGGCGCCGAAGGCTTCTTTGTGGCCCCGGCCCTGGCCTCGCCCGAGACCCGCCACTTCCGCAACAAGATGGAATTCGCCTTCTCCGGCGGCGGCACCCGCCTGGCCCTGGGCCTGTACCGCCGCGGCTCGGACAGCCTGGTCAACGTCGAACACTGCGGCCTGCAATCCCAGCTGTGCATGGACGTCGTCCGCCACGCGCGCGAGTTCTGCCGCCGCGTCGGCGTCCCGGCCTACGACCCGCGCACCCGAAAGGGCGTCTGGCGCTACGTCGTCGTCCGCGAGGCCCGCGCCACCGGACAGGCCCTGGCCCAGGTCATCACCGGTCCGGCACCCGACGGCGGCGCCGCCCGCTCCCTGTGCGACGACCTGATGGCCGCCTTCCCCGCGCTGACCGGTGCCGTGCACGGCGTGCGCTCCTCCAACCAGGCCGTGGCCCAGGCCGAACGCACCGCCTACGTCTCCGGCACCAACAAGATCGAGGAACGACTCCTGGGCATCCGCTACCGCATCAGCGCCGACGCCTTCTTCCAGACCAACACCCTCGGCGCCGAACTGCTCTACCAAGCCGCCGTGGACATGGCAGGCCTGAGCGGCTCCGAAACCGTCCTCGACCTATACTGCGGCGTGGGCGGCCTCGGCCTCGCCGCCGCCTCCAAGGCCGCCAGGGTCGTCGGCGTGGAAAGCCTCGAAGCCGCCGTGCGCGACGCCGAGGCCAACGCCCGCCTCAACAACCTGACCAACTGCACCTTCCACGCGGGCGACGTCCTCGAAACCCTGGCCACCATGACCGAAGCCCCCGACGTGGCCTTCACCGACCCGCCGCGCTCCGGCATGCACGAGGACGCCGTGCGCGCCCTGGCCGCCCTGGCGCCGAAGCGCATCATCTACGTCTCCTGCAACCCGGCCACCCTGGCCCGCGACAGCGCCCTGTTCGCCGAACAGGGCTACGCCCTGGCCGAGGCGCGCCCCGTGGACCTCTTCCCCCACGGCCCGCATATCGAATCCGTGGCACGCCTGGAACGCTTGAAATAAGAAACGATCCAGAGTAAGAGAAATTTTTCGCAACCAAGCAAGGAGATCGTCATGGACTTCGCTTTCTTCATCCTCGGTATGTTCCTCGTGG
>CAYUIN010000653.1:0-1853 GCA_964444695.1 uncultured Desulfocurvus sp. | reverse complement strand
CGTGCTGCGCCCGGCCTTCCGCCTGGCCCCGGGGCGCAGCCCGCGCGAACTGCTGGGCGCCATGGCCGACTTCACGGCCCGGCGCGCGCCCCTGAACCTGGCGCCGCTGCACCCGGTGATGCATGCGGGCAGGCTCTGCCTGGCCCCGCGCCTGCACTCGCCGGAGATGGAGCTCCTGGCCGCCGAGTGCGTGACCCTGTTCGACGGCCTGCGCGACCCCGGCGCCCCGTCCGCCGGGGCGGACTTCGACTCCCGGGCCCTGACCCCGCGCCAGCGCCTGCTGCTGGAGCGCTTCGGCCATCCCTTCGTGCTGGAGGAGCACCTGTTCCGCTTCGAGCTGACGGACCCGCTGCCCGAGGGCCGCGAGTCCCGCGAGCTGCGGCGGGCGGCGGGCGCGCTCACGGCGCCCCTGGGCCGCGACCCGCTGCCCGGGCGCGAGCTGTGCGTGTTCCGCCAGGGCGCGCCCGAGGCGCCGTTCATCATCCACAAGCGCTTCCCGCTCTCCGGGCGGGAGGCCGCCTCCCCCGCCGAGGCCCGCGCGGTCTGACTCCCGCCCCGCCCGCGCCCGTGCGCCCGCGCGCGTTTGCCGGTCCATTTTTGGCCCCGGGACCAGATTTTCATTGACTGCGCAACGCATGGATTCTAGGAAGACCCCTCGGCCATGCCCTGCCTGAAAGATCCTCGATCCCCTCGCGGCATGGCCCACGCACGGAGCCCACGGGCTCCGCAAGTCCAGGTCCGCGATTCTCGCGGACGGCGAGGAGGGTTGCCAGCCATGAGCAAACGATCTCTCGAAAAGTGGACCGCCGAGCGGTCCGCCGATCTGTACGGCATCCGCAATTGGAGCGGAGGCTATTTCGACGTCACCGAGGGCGGCGATCTGGTCATCGTGCCCACCCCGGGCAACGGCATGCGCGTCAGCGTGCCGGAGATCATCGACGGCCTGAAGGACCGCGGCCTGGAGCTGCCGGTCCTGCTGCGCGTGGAGAACATCCTCGACTCGCAGATCTCCCTGATCCACGAGACCTTCCGGGGCGCCATCTCCAGCCTGGGCTACCAGGGGGAGTTCCGGGGCGTGTTCCCGGTCAAGGTCAACCAGCAGCAGCAGGTCATCGAGGAGATCGCCCAGTTCGGGTCGCGCTACCACCACGGCCTGGAGGTCGGCTCCAAGGCCGAGCTCATCGCCGCCCTGGCCCATCTCTCCGACCGCGAAGCCTGCCTGGTGTGCAACGGCTACAAGGACCGCGACTTCGTGGACCTGGCCCTGTACGCCACCAAGATGGGCTTCAACTGCTTTCTGGTCATGGAGATGCCCGGCGAGCTGCAACTGATCCTGGAGCGCTCCAAGGTCCTGGGCGTGCGGCCCAAGATGGGCGTGCGCATCAAGGTCAGCGCCCAGGTGGGCGGCCACTGGGCCGAATCCGCCGGGGACCTGTCCATCTTCGGCCTGTCCACCGCCGAGGTGGTGGACGTGGTGGACGTCCTCAAGGGCGAGGAGATGCTGGACTGCCTGCGCCTTCTGCACTTCCACCTGGGCTCGCAGATCCCCAACATCCGCGACATCCGCACCGCCGTGCAGGAGGCCTGCCGGATGTACGCCGAGCTGGTGGGCGAAGGCTGCCGCATGGGCTACCTGGACCTGGGCGGCGGGCTGGCCGTGGACTACGACGGCTCGCACACCAACTTCGAGTCCAGCCGCAACTATTCCCTGGAGGAATACTGCGCGGACATCGTCGAATCCGTGATGAGCGAGATGGACGAGCGCGAGGTGCCGCACCCGCACATCATCACCGAGTCCGGCCGGGCCACCGTGGCCTACTACTCGGCGCTGCTGTTCGACGTGCTGGACGTCA
>CAYUIN010000652.1:0-1853 GCA_964444695.1 uncultured Desulfocurvus sp. | reverse complement strand
CGCAGGCCGCCCATGGGGGATTCTCAAGGGTGACAACCCTTGAGCCGCCGGAGGCAAACATCCTAACGCCGGGCACCCGGTCCGCCACGCCGCACCCTCGCCCCGTGGCCGCCACCGGCCCGCCGTTTTGCGTAACCGGGAAAATGGCCGTGGGCCGTGGGTTTGCGGGGAAGGTGTCACCGAAATTGCACAAAATGGCCCGGAAGGACTGGCCTTTTCGTTGCGTTTTGGGTATGGCCTCGGAAATTGGTGCGCAATAAGGGGTTTGGCCTCGACTTGTTGCTTGCGCAACTACTTTTTATGTCGCGACGATTGCAGTCGCAATGAACTTTCAAGAGAGTGGGGTGTACGATGAACGGGGGTTACAAGGTTCTCTTCATGGCGTCGCTGCTGGTCCTTTTGAGCGTCGCCACCGCGTCGGCGGCCGGTTTCGGCATCTACGAGTGGAGCGCGCGCGGCAACGCCATGGGCGGTGCGGTGATGGCGACCCCCAAGGACGCCGCGACCATCGCCACCAACCCGGCGGGCATGACCGACGTGCCCGGCAACTCCATGGTCGTGGGCGTGAGCGCCATCAATCCCGAGGCGCACATGGAGTTTTCCGACCCGGAGTACAGGGACGCCACGGCCAAATCCAACGTCTGGATGCCGCCGCACGCCTACCTGACCTCGCAGCTGAACGACAACTGGTGGCTGGGCATCGGCGCCTTCTCGCGCTTCGGCCTGGGCACCGAGTGGGACGAGAACTGGGCCGGTCGCTACAACGTCACCGAGGCCTCCATCGAGACCCTGTCGTTCAACCCCAACCTGGCCTACAAGATCAATGACCAGTTCTCCGTCGCCGTGGGCGCCGAGGTCATGTGGTTCCAGTTCCTGCAGCGCAAGACCGTGGACCACGGCCTGGGCTTCGTGGCCGCCGCGGGCGGGCTGAACAACCCCAACACCTTCGTCACCGACACCGACGCCAAGCTTCTGGGCGACAGCACCGGCATCGGCCTGACCCTGTCCGCCTACCACAAGCCCCTGGATTGGCTGAGCGTGGCCCTGACCTACCGCAGCCAGGTGCAGCAGAAGCTCCAGGGCGACGTCTGGTTCCGCCGCCAGGGCACCGAGCCCGCGCTGTTCGCCGGGACCTACGACACCAACACCGAGGCCGAAGGCAAGATCATCCTGCCCGACAGCGTCTCCTTCGGCGTGGCCGTCAAGCCCATGGACAAGCTGACCCTGGAAGGCGACGTCATCTGGACCCGCTGGAGCACCTACCAGGAACTGCGCATCGACTATAAGAGCCGCCTGGTGGCCATCTCCGCCGCCTCGGACCACTCCGCGTCCGTCAAGAACTGGCACGATACCTTCCGCTACCAGCTGGGCGCCGAATACGCCCTGAACGACACCGTGGACCTGCGCGCCGGGTACATCTTCGACCAGTCGCCCATCTCCGCGGACCACGCCGACTACATGCTGCCCACCGCCGACCGCGACCTGTATTCCACCGGCGTCGGCCTGCACTGGGACAACTGGACCGTGGACCTGTCCTACATCTACCTGGTGAGCGACGAGCGCAGCTTCACCGCCCACAGCGGCGGCATCCTCGACGGTCACACCAAGGACACCATCACCCACATCGGCGGCATCAGCCTCGGCTACGCCTTCTAAACCCGCATCACCCATCGCAAACCCCAAAGGCCGCGGCGCAAGCCGCGGCCTTTTGCGTCGCGCGGGGCGGGGGCCGGGCAGGTGAAGAGGGGGGCTTGGGGCGGTCGCGCCCACGGGGTGCGTCGTGGGGGTGCCGGTCGGTTGCCCGGCGTCAGGATGTTTGCCTCCGGCGGCTCAAGGGTTATCACCCTTGAGAA
>CAYUIN010000651.1:0-1856 GCA_964444695.1 uncultured Desulfocurvus sp. | reverse complement strand
CCCTGGCCGTGGCCTCCAGCTTCGGGCCGTACAGCATGCTGCCGCTGTACCTCACGGCCGAGCGCGGCTGGGACCTGGAAACGGCCAACGCCCTGCTCACGGCGTCGCGCGTGGCCGGGCCGCTGGTGGCGCTGGGCACGGGGTTCGTGGTGGACCGCATCGGCGCGCGGCGCACGGCGGCGCTGTCCCTGCTCTCGTCGGGCTCGCTGACGCTCCTGCTGGGGCCGCTGGACGGGGTCTGGCTGAGCGTGGCGGTGATCCTGCAACCCACGCTCTCGGTGTGCTTCTTCGCGGCGGGGCTGACGGCGGTCTCGCAGGTCTATTCGCGGCGGGTGCGCAACGTGGCCGTGTCCCTGGTGGTGCCCCTGGCGGTGGTCACGGGCTCGGGCCTGACGCCCACGGCGCTGGGATGGTTCGGGGACCGGGGCGACTTCGGCACCGGCTTCGTGATCCTGGGGGCCTGCATCGTGGCGGGCGCGCCGCTGCTCAGGCTGCTGCGCTTCCCGGAGCGCGAGGCCGCCTAGGCCCCGGCGGCGGGCATCCGCCGTACGGGGGCGCTAGTCCGTGCCTTCGGCCTTGCCCGGTTCCAGGGCAGGCTCCGGGGCGGGCTCGGCTTCCGCCTCGGCCTGCGGCGCCACGCATTCCATGTGCGCCGGGCAGGGCCGGGCCTCCAGGATCTCGCGGAACTCCTCGCCGTAGATGCGCATCATGACCAGGGCGAAGGCCAGGATCAGCGGGCCGTACAGCAGCCCCGCCGGGCCGAAGATCTGCAACCCGCCGATGACCGACAGGAAGATGTAGAGCATGGAGATGCCCGCGGCCTCGCGCATGAAGTACGGCCGCAGGAAGGTGTCGATGCTCGTGACGCCCAGCCCGCACCAGACCAGCAGGAACAGGGCCGACTTCCACTGGGCCACCACGAACAGGTAGATCACCGCCGGGCCCCAGATCAGGCCCGTGCCCACCACGGGCACCAGCGAGGCGAAGCCCATCATCGTGCCCCAGAACAGCGACGGGATGCCCACGAAGGACAGCCCGACCCCGCCCGCGAGCCCTTGCAGCAGCGCCACCAGCAACCCGCCCACCAGCACCGAGCGCGAGACGTTGCGCAGGCTCTGGATGATCCTGTCCTCCTGGTCCTCGTGCAGCGGCGAGAGGTACTTGATGGAGGCCAGGATGCGCCGCCCGTCCCGCAGCAGGAAGAACAGGATGAAGAGCATGATCAGGAAGTGGATCAGCATGTGGAAGGCGTTGCCGACCATGCTCGTGCCCAGGCTGATCATGGTCTGGCCGACCTTGCGCGAGAACTGGAGCATCCCGGTCTGGAAATCCAGGGCCTGCAGGTCCAGGAAGGGGAACTTGGCCTGGGCCCAGGCCAGCACGGGCTCCAGGCGCAGCTTGGCCAGCAGCGCGTCCACGTCCGCCGCGCGCAGCCAGGCGTTGAGCTCGGCGATGGAGGTCGCGGCCTGGGTCACCAGCCCGGTGAAGAACAAAAACAGCGGCAGGCAGATGCAGAAGATGACGATGAGCAGCACCACCCCCGCCGCCGGGGACGGCCGCCCGCCGAAGCCCCGCTCCAGGCGCAGGAACAGCGGGTAGAACATCGCCGCCAGCACCGTGGCCAGGATGATGGGCGTCAGGAACGGGCTGAAGACGCGGAAGGCCAGCCAGCCCGCGAGGATGATCAGCAGGGTCAGCGCCCAGGTGTAGACGCCGCGACCCGTCAGGGGGCCGGTGTTGGGGGATTCGTCGGTCATGCTCTCGCCTTTGCCCGTGGCTGCTGTGCGGATGCCAGCCGTGTGTGTATCACGTGCCGCGGGCGGGCGCCAGTGCCTCGGCGCGGGGCGTCAGCCCCG
>CAYUIN010000650.1:0-1865 GCA_964444695.1 uncultured Desulfocurvus sp. | reverse complement strand
CGTTGGCCAGGGCGTTGGTGCACAGCCGGGCGAAGCGGTCGTTGACGATCTCCAGGACCGGCATGCGGCCCCGGATGATGCGGTCCTGGTTGGCGAGGTCGAAGGTGACGACTCCGGAGTCGTCCTCCGGTATGTCGGCCTCCGCTTCTATCTCGCCGCCGGAAAGCCCGCGCAACAACGCATCGACTTCGTCCTGGTCGAGAATCTTGCTCATGAACGGTTCCTGCGCTCCTTGGCCCGGGGGCAGATTCTGCCGCGCCGGGCGGTCCTCTCCACAGGCCCCTCGCGGGGTCTGGCGCGTCCTGCGATGTGCGCGCCGGGTGCGGGTTTTCGGCCCGCAGCCGCCCGGGGCGCATGGTCTCCTTCTAGCCCGTGGGCGCCGCCTTGGCAACACGTTCCGGGCCTCGTCGCCAAGTAATGCAAAATGCAAACCATTTTGCAGGACTGGCCGGAAACACCCACAGGCCGCGCCCCGGCGGGGGCTTTCGGCCGCCGCGCCGCGCCCGGCCCCCGCCCCGCGCGCCGGAGGCCCGACGCCGAGCGGGCCAAAAAACCATTTTTTGACGGCCCGTTGGCGGACGAATCCCGGCGGGCTCCAACGGCCCCGGGCCGTCGCCCCGTCCGGCCCGCCGCCCGACGGCGCCCGTCAAGCCCCGCAATACTTGCCAAAACACGCCCGGCCACATAAGAAACACATTGCAACAAGACACCCCTGCCGCTACGTTACAAAAATGGACGCACCCCGCCAATACGAGACCGTCGTCGTGGCCTCCGCCATCGACGATCACCTGCGCCGCGACAAGCAGTCGTTGCAGGCCTTCCGTCCGCGCACGCTCCGGGTCTTCAATTCCGGGGGAGACGCCGCCGGATACCTGGGCCAACAGGGCGTGGACATCATCATTCTGGATTCCGAACTGGGCGACATGGACGGCTGCAAGCTGATGCGCATCGCGCGCAAGATGACGCTGCACCGCAAGACGCCGATGATCATGATCACCCTGGACGCGCAGAAGGATGCGGTGCTGGAAGCCATCGCCGCCGGATGCACGGGATACGTCCTGCGCCCCTACTCCGCCGAGACCCTGAAGCGCCACCTGATCATGGCCGAGCAGTTGCAGCGCTTCTCGGAGATCGAGATGGAGCAGTTGCAGCAGGCCAAGGAACTGGTCCAGCAGGGCGACTTCGACGACGCCATCGAGGAGTTCGAGGAGATCCTGTCCCTGCAGGACGAGGCCCAGAAGTACTACGACATGGGCTGCGACTACCTGATCAAGCTCAAGTACGGCAAGGCCATCATCTCCTTCGACAAGGCGCTGAAGATCAACGACCTGTTCGCCGAGGCCTACCAGGGCCTGGCCGAGGCCTACAAGGGCAAGGGCGACCAGGAGAAGTACAAGGCCTACTTGCAGAAATCCGCCGAGATCCACGCCCAGTTCGACCGCATGGAGGAGGCCAAGGCCATCTTCATCGAGATCCTGCGCCATGACACCAAGGCCCCCAACCCGTACAACACCCTGGGTGTGCGCCTGCGCCGCAACGGCGACTATTCCGGGGCCGTGCACGCCTACAAGCGGGCCCTGGAGATCACGCCGCTGGACGAGAACATCCTGTTCAACCTCTCCAAGGCCTTCCACTACCTGGGCGACCGCAAGGAGGCCCAGGTCAGGCTGACCCAGGCGCTGAACATCAACCCCGACTTCCCCGAGGCGCAGCGCTTCTACAAGGAGACGGCGGGCAAGAGCTGGGCGCCTTCGGGCATCCCCGCCTCGGCCCAGCGCCAGACCCCGACCCCGCAGACCATCAAGGACATCTAGCCCCGGCCTGGCGGCCGCACGGCACACGCGACACAGACGCGAAAAGGCGCG
>CAYUIN010000649.1:0-1868 GCA_964444695.1 uncultured Desulfocurvus sp. | reverse complement strand
CGGCCCTGGGTCCAGGCCGTGCAGGACTATGTGCTGCGCGAAATCACCCGCGAGGACGCACAGTCCAGGTCCGCCGCCGGTTGACACCCCCGGGGGACGTGATTAGTCACACGGGACCGAAAACCGGCAACCGAGGCAACGCGCCATGCAGCTGACCCCACGCGAACACGAGGTGCTGACGACCATCGTCGAGACCTACATCGGGACCGCACGCCCGGTGGGTTCGCGCGCCGTGGCGCAGGCCAGCGCCCTGGCGCTGTCCCCGGCGAGCATGCGCAACACCATGGCCGAGCTGACCGAGCGCGGCCTGCTGGAACAGCCGCACACCTCCGCCGGGCGCGTGCCCACGCCCCGGGCCTTCCGCTACTACCTGGGCACCATGCTCGCCCCGCCCGCCCTGGCCGACGCCGAGCAGCAGGGCATCCGCGACGGCCTGTGCGACGCGGGCGCGGAGCTGACGGCGCTGCTTCGGCGTTCCTCGCACATCGTCTCGGCCCACGCCCGGCAGGTGGGCATGGTCCTGGCCCCCGGCGGGGCCGACGTGCGCTGGCGGACCATCGATTTCGTGCCCGTGGCCCACGGCCGGGCCATGGCCGTGCTGGTGCTGGAAGGCGGCGCGGTGCAGAACCGCGTGGTGGACCTGGACTCGGACATCACCCGCGACGACCTGACCGAGTTCGGCAACTACCTGAACCACCACTACGCGGGCCTGACCCTGACCGAGGCCCGGGCGCGCATCCTGGCCGAGCTGGGCGGGACGCGGCGCAGCCTGTCGCGGCTGTACCTGCGGGCCCTGACCCTGGCGCGGGACACCTTCGAGCCCGAGGGCGAGCGCGACATCTTTTTCGACGGCACCCTGCACCTGCTGGGCCAGCCCGAATTCTCCGACGTCCAGGCCATGCGCGAGATGCTCCGCCTGTTCGAGGACAAGAAGCGCCTGCTGGCGCTGCTGGAGCGGACCATCGAGGCCGGGCGCACGCGCATCGACTTCGCCGCGCCCGGCGACGGGGACGGCGCGGGCGAGGCGGCCGGGGAATACGGCCTGGTCTCCGCGCCCTACGGCGGGGGCGGGGCGCCGCGCGGCGTGGTGGGCGTCATCGGCCCGCTGCGCATGAACTACGCCAAGGTCGTGCCCGTGGTGGACTTCACGGCACGGCTGCTGACCGAACTTCTGGAAACCCGAATCTGAGCCGCAAAGGATCATACTCCATGCACAAGGACGCCAAGAACGCCCCCTTCTCCGACGACGCCCCCGAGGACGCCCCCTTCGGCCCCGAGGCCCCGGCCCCGGAGATCGAGCTGACCGACGACGAGTTGCAGGCCCTGTGCCGCGAGCGCCTCTGCCCGGCCTGCCCCGTGGGCGCCGAGGCCGAGGACGTGCGCCTGCGCTCCCTGGCCGACCTGGACAACGCCCGCAAGCGCCTGGAACGCGAGCGCGAGGACTTCCGCAAATTCGCCGCCGAGAAGGTCCTGGGCTCGCTGCTGCCGGCCCTGGACAACCTGGACCTGGCCCTGGCCCACTCGCCCGAGGGCGAGGCCTGCAAGAACTTCGTGCTCGGCGTGGACATGACCCGCAAGGCCCTGGTGGACGCCCTGTCCCAGCACGGGCTGGTGCCCGTGGGCGAGGCGGGCGAGGAGTTCACCCCCGAGCGCCACGAGGCCCTGGGCCAGGAGGAGCGCGCGGACCTCGATCCCGGAACGGTGACCCAGGTCATGCAGCGCGGCTACCTGCTCAGCGGGCGGCTGCTGCGCCCGGCCAAGGTCATGGTCAGCAAGCGGCCCGAATAGGCCCGCCGGGCTCGGACAAGGACACGGACACTCCCCGCCGGGGAGCGCGGCCCCCGCGCGCTCCCCGGCGTTTTTCCGCC
>CAYUIN010000648.1:0-1870 GCA_964444695.1 uncultured Desulfocurvus sp. | reverse complement strand
CCTCCCAGTCTTTCTGCGGGGCAAGGCGGATACGGGCACCATTGGCACCGCCACGCTTGTCAGAGCCGCGATAAGTGCGCGCGCTGTCCCAGGCGGTCGCTACCATTTCAGAGACCGAGAGGCCGCTGGCGGCGATCTTGGCCTTTACGGCGTTGACGTCATAGGACTTGGAACCCGCCGGAACCGGGTCCTGCCAGATCAGGTCTTCTTTGGGCGCTTCCGGACCGATATAGCGCTCTTTCGGGCCGAGATCGCGGTGGGTCAGCTTGAACCAGGCGCGAGCAAACGTCTCCGAGAAGTATTGCGGTTCGGCCATGAATTTCTGGCAGATCGCGTTGTAGGCCGGGTCCATCTTCATCGCCATGTCGGCGTCGGTCATGATCGGCATGCGGCGCACCGACGGGTCGGATGCGTCGACCGGCATGTCCTCTTCCTTGATGTTGATGGGCTGCCATTGCCAGGCTCCGGCGGGGCTCTTCTTGAGTTCCCACTCATAGCCGAACAGAAGCTTGAAATAGCCCATGTCCCACTTGGTCGGCTCAGTCGTCCACGCACCCTCAAGGCCCGAGGTGATGGCGTTGGCTGCCTTGCCACCCAGATTCGGGTTCATCCAGCCAAAGCCTTGCGTCTCGATATCCGCGCCTTCCGGCTCTGCGCCCAGCGTGGAGGCATCGCCATTGCCGTGCGCCTTGCCGACGGTGTGGCCACCGCAGGTGAGGGCTGCCGTCTCTTCGTCATTCATCGCCATGCGGGCGAAGGTCTCGCGGACCATGCCGGCCGTCTTCAGCGGATCGGGCTTGCCGTTCACGCCTTCCGGATTGACGTAGATCAGGCCCATCTGGACCGCAGCGAGCGGATTTTCCAGCGTGGTCGGATCATTGACGTTCTCGTAGCGGGTATCGCTCGGCGGGGTCCATTCCTTCTCGGCGCCCCAGTAGACGTCCTTTTCCGGGTGCCAGATGTCTTCACGGCCGAAGGAGAAGCCATAGGTCTTCAGGCCCATGGACTCATAGGCGACATTGCCCGCCAGAAGGATGAGGTCGGCCCAGCTTAGCTTGTTGCCGTACTTCTTCTTCACCGGCCAGAGCAGGCGGCGGGCCTTGTCGAGATTGCCGTTGTCCGGCCAAGAGTTCAGCGGTGCAAAGCGGATATTGCCCGTGCCACCACCGCCACGGCCATCAGACAGGCGATAGGTGCCGGCAGCGTGCCAGGCCAGACGGATCATCAGACCGCCATAGTGGCCCCAGTCGGCCGGCCACCATTCCTGGCTGTCCGTCATCAGGGCATGCACGTCCTTCTTCACCGCGTCAAAGTCCAGCGTCCGGACTTCCTTGCGATAGTCGAAGTCCTTGCCCAGCGGATTCGTCTTGGTGTCGTGCTGGTGAAGGATGTCCAGATTGAGGGTCTTCGGCCACCAGTCCGTAACGCTGGTCGCGGAAGCTGTGAGGCTTCCGTGCATTACGGGGCATTTGCCTGAGCTATTCCCGTCCATTGTCCTCTCCGATCGTGGTTTTGCGTTGAAATTCTGTCGTCAGATGCGATGGCCGCCAGACATGTCCGCCGGCTGCATCACACGCCCTGTCCGGGCAGGGTCTGCGGCAGGCGGTGAGGGAGCCGGGCTGTGGCATCTCATCTGAGTGCACCGTTCTTGTATCAAACCGCTATCATAAGCAAAAACTGGATATATTGATTGCAGCTATAGGGCGGGCTTATGGCGATCCCTCCGCTTGCCGATTGACGGATACCGCGCGTTGCGGCATGGGAGCGGCGATGCGCGAGGGATAAAGACCCGTGCAGCGTGCCCCGCCGCGTGATTGCAAAAATCAATGAGCGGGTTTCTCTCATCAGGTGTTGTGAAGATGGCCGTGTT
>CAYUIN010000647.1:0-1871 GCA_964444695.1 uncultured Desulfocurvus sp. | reverse complement strand
CTGTCAACGCCGCAGGGGCGCCGGGCGGGCTTACCGGGCCGGGGCGGGGCGCCAACCGGGCCTTGCCATCCGCGCCTCCAGATCATATATTAGCGGGCTCCACCCAAGACCACAGCCCACGGAAACGCCCCAATGCCATACAAAGGCCCCCACATATCGATCCCCCCGGACCCGCTCGTACAGCGCGTCCTGGGCCTGACCCCCGAGGATTTCAAGGCCTGGCCCGAGCACGTGCGCGAAGCCGCGCTGGAACTCACCGCCGAACTGTTCCTCATCCGCTACAACCCCTTCATCGATCCCGAACTGGTCTGGAAGAACGTCCAGGCCTCCTTCGCCCAGACCAAGCTGGCCATGGCCGAGGAGTATTCCCAGGCCCTGGCCACGGGCATGTTCGCCTTCTGGAACCGCTTCCGCGACGACCAGAAGTTCAAGGAGGAGTTGATCCGGCGGGCCTCGCAGTTCCTGCCCAAGCAGTGCATCGACGTGCGCCCCAACTCCCGCGTGGAATGCTCCACGGACGCCACGGACCTGCGCATGGAGCTGCCGCTGCTGGTGCTGCACCCGGAGACCACGGAGCACATCCGCGACATCGTGCGCCTGGCCGGGGAGCTCGGCTTCTCCATCGTCCCGCGCGGCGGCGGCTCGGGCCTCACCGGCGGGGCCATCCCGACCCAGCGCCGCTCGGTGGTGCTCTCGCTGTCCAAGCTGAAGGCCATCCTCTCCGTGGACCCCGAGACCAAGGTCCTGTGCGTGCAAAGCGGCGTCATCACCCAGGACGCCATCAACGCGGCGGCGGCCCGGGGCCTGCTGTTCACAGTGGACCCGGCCTCCAAGTCCGCGTCGAGCATCGGCGGCAACATCTCCGAGAACTCGGGCGGGCCCTTCGCCTTCGAATACGGCACGACCATCGACAACATCCTGTCCTACCGCATGGTCACCCCGGCGGGCGAGGTCATCGAGGTCCGGCGCAAGGACCACCCCTGGCACAAGATCCTGCCCCACGAGGACGTGGTCTTCGAGATCACGGACGACACCGGCGCCGTGCGCGACGAGGTCCGCCTGCGCGGCGACCAGCTGCGCGGCGAGGGCCTGGGCAAGGACGTCACCAACAAGTACCTGGGCGGCCTGCCCGGCGTGCAGAAGGAGGGCGTGGACGGGATCATCACCGAGGGCTGCTTCACCTGCTACCCGCAGCCGACGCATTCGCGCGTCTTGTGCCTGGAATTCTTCGGCCGCACCATGCGCCCGGCCATGCTGGTCATCAAGGACGTGGTCGGCCTGCGCGACACCATCCGCGAAAACGGCGACCTGGTGAAGATCTCGGCCCTGGAGGAATTCGGCGCCAAGTACGTGCGGGCCATCGACTACACCAAGAAGTCCATGCGCTACGAGGGCGAGCCCATCTCGGTGCTGCTCCTGCAACTGGACTCCGACGACGTGGACGCCCTGGACCAGGCCGTGCAGGCCATCGTGGACATCGCCGAGCCCTACGACAACGTGGACGCCTTCGTGGCCGCCAACCCGGGCGAGGCCGAATTCTTCTGGGAGGACCGCCACAAGCTCTCGGCCATCTCCAAGCGCACCTCGGGCTTCAAGATCAACGAGGACATCGTCATCCCCCTGGAGGTCATCCCCGAATTCGCGGACTTCCTGGAGCAGCTGAACCTGTCGATGATGGCCAAGGCCTACCGCTCCGCCCTGCAGGACGTGGGGCGCCTGCCCGGCTTCGCCACCTCGGACCGCTTCATCAACATGGAGTTCACCTTCTCCTCGAAGATCATCGACGGCGCCGTGGGCACCGACGAGATCAGCGACTCCGAGCTGGAGATCCAGAGCTACTACTTCTTCCGCGACCTCAAGAGCCGCTACCC
>CAYUIN010000646.1:0-1894 GCA_964444695.1 uncultured Desulfocurvus sp. | reverse complement strand
CCCGTATCGTCGCCATCTGCCAACTGCTCACCGCCAACTGCTCACTCCTCCCCCCGCCGCCCTCCCGAAAAAAACAACACTGTTGCACGATCCAAACAACACTGTTGCAGAGACCGTGCAACACTGTTGTTTAGTCCCGACAACAGTAAGCCCCGATTTTTATGCCCAGAAGCCAGAAGTCAGGAGCCAGCAGCCAGAATCCCCAATCCCCTCTCCGTGCCCCAGTGTTGGTAATGTGGCTTTGTACAGGCCAACAAGGGGTCTTGAAAGCTGGCTCATTCAGGGTATGATACACGGCCGGCTGGCGCCTGAGAAACATCAACTGGCGTGCATGGGAGACAGTCGAAAGAGGACACTGGGCCAACTGCCCGTCTCTGTGTTTGACTGCCGGCGGAAACTCACCTGCCTGGGGCTGAAGACCCCGCATACCTGTATGCAACATGCAGATCCGCCTGCCCTGGATGAGCCAGCACTTACGGAGGACATGACTATGGATGCCGAAGGGCAAGAACGGGTTGTCGGGCTGGACGCGCGCAGCGAGAAGCTGGTGTTCCCGGTCTGGCTGAGGGGGCGGACCGTCGAGCAGAGCCGCCACCTCAGGACGGTGACATGCGCGGTCGGCGATCTCGAGAGCGTGTCCGCGAAACAGACGCTTCCGGAGGACACCATCGTCCTCGAGGCCTCGACCAACGCGTTCAGCATCGCGGAGCGGCTGGAGGCTTCCAACCGCAGGGCGCTGGTGGTCAAGAGCGACCCGGTCGCGGGGTTCGCCCAGCGCTACTGCATCAGCGACACGGTCGGCGCCGACAACCTCGCGAAGCTCTTCATCAGCGGGCTCGCCCGGGTCGTCTGGCGCCCGGACCCGAAAAGCCGGTGGATGCGCGACGTCTTCTTCGGCCACAGGAACAGCGTCAAGGACTGCACGCGGGCGTCCAGCCGGATCTGGGCGTTCTGCAGCGGGCACGGGCTCAACCTCCCGCGCCGCAAGCGGGCCAAAAAGGTCGCGGAGATCCGCAGGCAGCTGGAGTCCCCCGCCTGGACGGCGGAGGAGCGCCGGGTCCTCGGCCGGGAAACCGAGAACCACGAGCACGCCCTGAAGGTCCGGGACGGGTACGAGAGGCGGATCGCGGAGGAGGTCGCCAAGAACCCGGAGGCGGCCAGGCTGACGCAGGTGCTCGGGGTCAGGTTCGTCGTGGCCTTCGCGCTCCTGGCCTTCATCGGCGACGCGGGGCGCTTCGCCACGGCCAAGAAACTGGTCGCCTATATCGGGCTGAACCCCCCGGTCTGCCGGAGCGGGAAGTTCGAGGGCCGTCCCGCCCTGTCCCGCTGCGGGCGCAAGGGCCTGCGGTCGCTGCCGGTCCAAGCGGCCCAGACCGCCATGCGCACGGGAAAGCAGGGCATGCGCAAGTGGGCGCGGGGCCTGGCCGCACGGAAGAACCCGAATATCGCCGTCGCCGCGCCGGCCCGGAAGATCGTGACCCTCGTCTGGCACATCCTGCGCGGACACACCGTCCCGGCGGACGAAGCGCCGCAGGGCTACGCCACGAAAATGGTGAAGCTCGCCGCCAAGGTCGGACGGGAGAGACTCCGCTCGCTCGGCTACGAAAGCACCGCGGACTTCATCAGGGAAATGACCTCTCACGTTGTGCTCAAAGAACCCACGCATCAGCAACAGCCTCCGGGGTTACAAACCGTTCCGGCTTCGGGGCGTGTTTAGGCGCCCGCCACGCCGGAACCGTTCATAACCCCTCTCCCCGTAAACACGCCGTCCGACAGACCGGAAATCAAACAAAGAGGCATCGAATGCCATTTTCCACTAACAACCGCCTGACAAAACCACATACCTGCCCTCCGTGGTTCACATCCCCGTCCCATCCCGCCATCTGCCAACTGC
>CAYUIN010000645.1:0-1900 GCA_964444695.1 uncultured Desulfocurvus sp. | reverse complement strand
GACAACCTCGAGCGGGGCATGTTCCCCTGGTCGGCCCGCTACCTGAAGAACGGCTTCAACGGCCACTTCTCGACCATCGGCCTGCTGGGCGGGCACGAGGCCTGCCTGAACTTGCTCGGCAAGGGCATCGAGACCCCGGCGGGCATGCGCCTGATGCAGCGCACCCTGGAGCACCTCTCGGAGCTGACCTCCAAATTCCAGGAGCAGACGGGCAACCTCTACAACCTGGAGGCCACCCCGGCCGAGGGCACCAGCTACCGCCTGGCGCGCATCGACAAGAAGCTCTACGCCGAGATCCACGCCTCGGGCAACGGCACCCCGTACTACACCAACTCCACGGCCCTGCCCGTGGGCTATTCCGACGACGTGCTCTTCGCCCTGGAGCACCAGAACAAGCTGCAGCCGCTGTACACCGGCGGCACGGTGTTCCACACCTTCCTGGGCGAGGCCGTCACGGACACCGGGGCGCTGAAGAGCTTCATCATCAAGGCCTTCCGCAACACCAAGATCCCGTTCCTCTCCATCACCCCGACGTTCTCGGTGTGCAAGGAGCACGGCTACATCCAGGGCGAGCATTTCGAGTGCCCGACCTGCGGCGGCGAGAGCGAGGTCTACACGCGCATCGTGGGCTACTACCGCCCCGTCAGCCGCTGGAACGACGGCAAGAAGGCCGAATACGCCGAACGCCTGACCTTCGAGGGCGTCTGCGCGCGCTAGCGACACAAGCCGAAAACCCGGCGGGCGAACCGCCGATCCTCATGCCAAGGGGGCCTTGCGGCCCCCTTTTTCTTTGCCCGCCCGGGGCCGGGTTCGTGCGGCGTCCCTGCGAAATCCGTTGCTTGCCGCGCCGGGGCTGATGTATTGCTGCGGTGTGAAAAAGCACGAGGACAGCACCGCGCGCCGCCGGGGCGCAACCCGGGCGCGTGGCGCGGGCCGGGCGACGGGTCTGGGCCTGGGCCTGGGGATCGTCTGCGCCCTGGTCCTGGCCGTGGCCACCGGCGCCGCGCAGGACCAGCCCGCGCAGCGCCGACCGGGCTGGGGCAGCGTCCTCGCCGTGCACAGCGAGTTCTACGCCGAGGCCTGCGGGGCCTGCCATTTCGCCTACCAGCCCGCGCTGCTCAACGCCGCCTCCTGGCGGGCCCTGGTCCAGGGCAGCGAGAACCATTTCGGCGAGGACCTGGGCCTGGACCAGGAGACCCGCGACGTGTTGCAGGACTACCTGTCCGCCAACTGCGACGGCGCACGCCGCGCGCAATACCAGGGCGCGGCGGTGGTCCTGCGGGTCACGGCCACCCCGGGCCTGCGCCGGGCCCACGCCCAGGTGCCCCAGGCCGTGTTCGACAGCCCCTACGTGGGCGGGCGCGCCAACTGCCCGGCCTGTCACCCCGGCGCCGACGACGGCGAATACGACGTGGGCACCGTGGCCCCGCCCCGGGAATAATCCCGCCCGGAAGGCGGCAGCGGCCGCCGCCTGCGCCCCGCGCCGAGGGCCCGGCCCGCGCGTTGCCCCGCCTCGGGGCGTCCGTCTCCCCGTGTTCCCCGGCGTCTGCCCGCGTCCCTCTTCGTTCCTTCGTCCTGCCCGTGTCGGTTCTCCTGCCGCATTCCACGCGTTACCCCGCCTCGGGGTGTCCGTCTCCTCGTGGCCCCCGGCGTCTGCCCGCGTCTCGTCCCGTCCTTTCTCCCTGATGCGCATACGGCCTCGTCCCCGGCTCGGCGCGTGCGCCATGCCCCTGTTTCCCGCTTCCTCCCGGCCCTGGTCGGCTGCCCGTGGTGGGCAGCGGTTTCCATGCGCGGCGCCGGGCGCCTGCCCGTCACGGCGCGTTGTGCGCGCCGAAACTCCTGCCATGCTAGGCGAAATCGCGGGTTTGAACTGTTTCCGGTTTCGTGCAATAGCTCCGGT
>CAYUIN010000644.1:0-1904 GCA_964444695.1 uncultured Desulfocurvus sp. | reverse complement strand
GGCCCGGCTAAGCCGAGCCTTTTGTTTTGAGCAAACCCGCAGGCCGCCCGATGTGGGATTCTTAAGGGCGAAAGCCCTTAAGCCGCCGGAGGCAGACATCCCGAGCCCACGACCGCGCGGTCTGTGCGCCCAGGGTACCCCCCCTTCGCCCGTTCCTCCCCACAACCCCCTTACAGGCCAGCGGCGGCGCGTGCGGCGAGGAGGTGGTCGGCGAGTTGTGTGAAGCCGGCGCCGCCTCGGGCGGGGGTGATCCAGGTGGGCAGGGTGGGGATTTGGGTCAGGAAGTCCTGGACGTTGGCGACGCCGACGGAGTGTGGGAAGTGGTCGAACATGGGGGCGTCGTTGGGGGAGTCGCCGACGAAGGTGATGGTTTCGGCCTGGGTATCGACGTCGGTCTGGAAGGCTTCGGCGAGCAGGGTGCGGGTCATGGAGAGTTTGTCCCAGGAGCCGAACCAGCCGTTGACGTGGATGGAGCTGATCTTGGCGGTGGCTCCGGCCTGTTCGAAGAGGGTCTTGATGCGCTCGACGTCGGAGGCGGGCAGGGGGGGGACGTCTTCGCGGAAGTCGATGGCCAGGTCGGCCTCGCGGTAGTTCTGGTCTGCGGAGAGTCCGGCGCCGGGGACGGCGGCGAGGATGGTGTCGCGCAGTGCGGCCAGGCGCTGGCGGTCGGCGGCGCGCTGGGCGTCGTCCTTGGCGTAGCGGCGGATCATGCGTTTTTGCTGGTGGTCGTAGCGGAAGGTGAAGGCGCCGTTTTCGCCGACCACGGCGCTGACGGGCCACATGCGTGCGATGTGGTCGCACCAGCCTGCGGGCCGTCCTGTGACGGGGATGACGGTGATCCCGGCGAACAGGAGTCGTTCCAGGGCGGCGTATGCGGTGGCGCCGAGGCGGCCGTCGTCGGTCAGGGTGTCGTCGATGTCGGTAAGCACGCAGGTGATGGCGCGCGCGGTGTGGGCGGGCATTTCGGCCAGGGGGCGCATGGGGCCTCCGCGGGGTGGAAATCGGGCGCCGCGCCCTGGTTGGGGGCGGCGCCCGGTATGGGTTATGGTTGTACGGTCCGCGTCAGATGATGCGTTGGCGGATCTTGGTGACCACGACTTCGGCCGCGATGACCACGGCGAAGATGCAGGCCAGGATAAGGGAGACGCGCGTCCAATGGAAGAGGTTGAGCGCCGTATCCAGTGCCACGCCGATGCCGCCCGCGCCCACGAGGCCGATGACGGCGGATTCGCGGACGTTGATGTCCCAGCGGAAGAGGCTGATGCCCCAGAACGCGGGGGCCACCTGCGGCCAGTATCCTTTGAGGATGATGCTCGGCCAGGGTGCTCCGGCGGCGCGCAGGGCCTCGATGGGACCTTCGTCGCATTCCTCCAGGGCCTCGGAGAGCAGTTTGCCGCAGAAGCCGATGGAGCGGAAGCCGATGGCCACGGTGCCCGCCAGGGCGCCGGGGCCGAACACGGCCACGAACAGGATGGCCCAGACCAGGGTGTTCACGGAGCGTGAGGACACCAGGATGAGCTTGGCCAGCCAGTTGAGCAGCGGCACGCGGGTGATGTTCTTGGCGCCCATGAGGGCCACGGGCAGGGCCATGAACAGGGCCAGGATGGTTCCCATGCCTGCGATGTGCAGGGTCTCCATGAGCGCGGCGTGGACGTGTTCCTGGTAGGCGGCGGTATCCGGCGGCCACATGCGGTGGAACAGGTCCGCGATCTGCTCCGGGGCGTCCCAGAGGAATTCGGGGATGACCTGCACCTTGCGCAGGGAGATGGCGAACAGGATGGCCATGCCCAGGAACACGGTGAACCGTGCCAGGCGCTGTGCCGGAGTGAATCGTTCCCAGGTGCGGTGATCAGTCATTGAACACCGCCTTGACCCGGATGGCGAGCCACTCGCAGATCATGATC
>CAYUIN010000643.1:0-1906 GCA_964444695.1 uncultured Desulfocurvus sp. | reverse complement strand
GCGGCCGGGGGGGGGCGCGCGTCCTTTTCATCCCAGCGAGCGAGCATGAGTTCCGAGAACCAGATTCCCGACATCGAGCGCCAGGCCATGGAAGCGGACATCGTCTGCGTGGGCTTCGGCCCGGCCACGGCCGGTTTTTTGACCACCCTGACCCGGGGCCTCGTGGGCGAGGACGGAATGCCCGTGGCCGAGTCCAAGGCCATGCCCGGCATGCCGCCGCAGATATTGTGCTACGAGCGGGCGGACGACATGGGCTTCGGCGTGTCCGGCGTGGTCACGCGCGGGCGCGGCATCCGGGCCAGCTTCCCGGACCTGGACCTGACCCAGATCCCCATGGCTCACGAGGTGACCTCCGAGAAGGTGGTCTACCTCTGCGACCCCGTGGGCGCCTCGCGCCGCCCGCGCGCCCTGCGCCTGGCGGAGAAGGCCATGCGCCTGGCCCCGTGGTACGACAAGGAGCTTCAGGCCATGGAGCTGCCCTGGATCCCGCCGTTCCTGCGCAAGGAGCCGGGCATGGTGCTGTCCATGGGCCAGTTCACGCAGTGGGTCGGCTACCAGCTGATGGGCAGCGGCCTGGCCCAGGTCTGGCCCGGGACGCCCGTTGCCGCGCCGCTGATGGACGGACGCGCCGTGCGCGGCGTGCGCCTGGCGGACCAGGGCGTGAACAAGAAGGGCGAGCCCGAGGCGGGATTCATGCCCGGCATGGACGTCACCGCGCAGCTGACCGTGGTCGGCGACGGGCCCGTGGGCGCCGTGGGCCAGGCCATCGACAAGGCCGTGGGCCTGCCGGACGGCAAGCACCAGCGCGACTGGGCCGTGGGCATGAAGGCCGTGGTCCAGCTGCCCGAGGGCTGCGACCTGAAACCCGGCACCGTGCTGCACACCCTGGGCTTCCCCGAGCCGGAAATCTTCGGTTTCCTGTACGTCTACCCCGACATGTCCGCGTCGCTGGGCATCTTCGTGCCCTCGTGGTTCGATAGTCCCGTGCGCACCGCCTACCGCTACATGCAGCACTGGATGCGCCACCCGTATCTCTGGCGCTGGCTGGAAGGCGGCACGCTGCGCTCCTGGGGCGCCAAGAGCCTGGGCGAGTCCGGCCGCCACGGCGAGCCCTTCCTGGCCGGAGACGGCTACGCCCGCATCGGCGAGGGCTCCGGCTCCACCAACGTGCTCACCGGCTCGGGCGTGGACGAGGCCTGGACCACCGGCGTGCTGCTGGCCGAAGGCGTGCTGGAACTGATGCGCGAGGGCAAGGAGTACACCAGGGAAAATCTCGAGGCCGCCTACGTGGCGCGCCGCCGCCGCTCCTGGGTGGAGCAGGAGGCCAGGGTCGCGGAGAAGTCCCGCGACGGCTTCCAGTGGGGCGTGGTCCAGGGCCTGATCGGCATGGGCCTGTCCGGGCTCTCCGGCGGGACGTTCAACCTGTCCCCGTCCGTCAAGCGCCCCTGGGAGCGCGTGCCGACCCTGGAGGCCTACTACAAGGGCCGCGTGTCGGCGGACGAGATCGCGACCATCCGCACCCAGTGCAAGGAAAAGGGCCTGGCCCTGCACGATGCGCTCATGGACCGCGTGGGCTGGCCGCAGATCGAATACGACGGTAGCCTGCTCATCTCGCACCAGGACGCGCTGCTGTTGGGCGGCAAGGTCCAGGCGGCGCCGGGCTACGCGGATCACGTGGTCTTCAAGTACCCGCACATCTGCGAGAACTGCGACGAGAAGATCTGCATCGAGGCCTGCTCCGGGCAGGCCATCACCATGAACCCCGAGGCGGGCGTGCCGCTGTTCGACCGCGAGAAATGCGTGCACTGCGGCGCCTGCATGTGGAACTGCTCCAAGGCCGACCCCGACGACCCCGAGAAGACGAACATCGATTTCCGGGCCGGGTCCGGCGGGTTGCATTCCGCCG
>CAYUIN010000642.1:0-1908 GCA_964444695.1 uncultured Desulfocurvus sp. | reverse complement strand
GCTGCCGCACTCGCAGGTGCGCGGAAATTTCTCGCTGCCGCCGCAGTAGTGGCAGACCAGCCGCTCGCGCGCCTTGTGATACGTCAGCCCCACGTCGCACTGCGTGCAGCGCGCCGTGCGCCCGCAGTTCAGGCAGTACATCAGCGGCGCGTAGCCCCGGCGGTTGAGCAGGATCACCGCCTGGTCCCCGGCGGCCACCGTCTCGCGCAGGGCCGCCGCCGTCACCGCCGCGAACGGCCCGTCCACCACCGGCTCCGTGCGCAAATCCACGAACTGCACCGGAGGCAGGGCCCGCCCGCCCACGCGGCTGGCCAGCACCACCTTGCCCACCGCGCCCTGGGCCGCCGCATGGAACGTCTTCACGTCCGGCGTGGCCGAGCCGAGCACCAGCAGCCCGCCCGAACGCGACACCAGAAAATGCGCCACCTCCTTGGCCTGATACGGCAGCCGGTCCTCCTGCTTGAAGGACGCGTCGTGCTCCTCGTCCAGCACCACCAGCCCCGGGTCGCGCACCGGCAGAAACAACGCCGAACGCGTGCCCACCAGCACCTCGGGCCCGGCCGCCGCCGCCACCTCCACAAAGGTCTGCTCGCGCCGCGCCGGGCGCTGGTAGCCGTGATACAGCCGCACCACCCGCCCGGAAAAATGCTCCGACGCCGCACGGTACAAGGCGCAGGCGAGGGCCACCTCCGGCGCCAGCAAGAGCACCGAACGCCCCGCCGCCAAGGCCCGCTCCGCCAGACGCAGATACAGCAGCGTCTTGCCGCTGCCCGTGACCCCATACACCAGCCGCGTCTGCGCCGTGCCGTGAGCCAGCGCCGCCTCCAACTCCCGCAGCGCCTCCTCCTGCTCCCCGGTCAGCTCCGGCGCGCCGTCCCCGTCCTCGCCGCCGTCCAGGGCGCAGGCCTCCGGCTCGTGATACTCCGGCGCCGGGCCGATGCTCACCAGCCCGCTCTCCACCAGCCGCCCCAAGGCCTGGACCGACGTCGGCCCCAGGTCCTCACGCAACCGAGGCCGGGGCGTGGGCCCGGCCTCCCACAAATATTCCAATATCTCCAGCTGTTTCTTGGCCGCCGGACGCACCGGCCAGGGCGGGTCCTGGGCCACGGCGCAGTACTCCTGCTCCTTCTCGTGCCGCTGCTGCGCATGCACCAGCATCCGCCCCTCGGACCACAACTCCGCCAATATCCCCAAATCCCCCTGCGGCAGCGCCCGGAGCGCCCCCGGCGTCAGCCGCGCCGGGAACCGCTGGTCGTAGACCCGAAACGTGCAGCGCACCGCCCGCACCCCGTGCGGCAGCAGATTCTCCAGCACCCGGCCCACGGGCTCCATCTGCCGCGCCGCCAGGTTCTCCGCCAGCTCCATGTACGCCGCCGTGAGCAGCGGCTCGCGCTCCACAGGCCAAAGCACGTCGCGCACCCGCACGCCTTCGGGCATGCCCTCGGGCAGGGCCTCCAACCGGCGCACCAGCGCCCCGAGCCGCACCGACCCGCCCACCGGCACCACCACGCGCATCCCCGCACGCCACGCGTCCAGCGGCAAGTACACCGGCTCGCTGTACGTGTACGTCGCAAAAGGCGCGCTCATCAGAGCCACCTGCCAATATCCTCTCGCCTGCGCCATAACCCGCGCATCCTCCCCTCTGTCCCGCCCTGCGTCAATAGACAACCGCAGCGGCGTGCGTCGCCGGGCGGGTGCCGGTCGCCGGGCGGAATGCCTCCGGCGGCCAGGGCTCTGCCTTAGACCCGCTTAAGGGAATAATCCCCTTAAGAATCCCTACATTGGGCCGCCTTACGGGTTGCTCAAGCACAAGGCTCGGCAGTCGCCGGGCCTTTCATTTTGAGCAACCCGTAAGGCGGCCCAAAAGAGGGATTCTCAAGCAGTTGTGTCTCCCGTCAAGCGTTGAGT
>CAYUIN010000641.1:0-1918 GCA_964444695.1 uncultured Desulfocurvus sp. | reverse complement strand
GCGGTGACGCGGTAGCCGAAGCGGCAGGGGTGGGTGCACAGGCCCTGGTTGGCGGAGCGGCGGTTGAGGTGTGCGGACAGGGAGCAGCGGCCGGACACGGCCATGCACATGGCGCCGTGGACGAAGGTTTCCAGTTCCAGGCCGGGGTTTTCGGCGATGATGGCGCGGATGTCCTTCAGGGACAGTTCGCGGGCCAGGTTGACGCGGGTCGCGCCCTGGTCGGCCCAGAAGCGGGCGGCGGCGGCGTTGGCGGTGTTGGCCTGGGTGGAGACGTGCAGGTCCAGGCCGGGCAGCGCGGCGCGGGCCAGAGCGAAGACGCCGGGGTCGGCGACGATCAGGGCGTCGGGGCGCTTGTGGTCGTCCATGGCCGCGAGCTGGTCCAGGGCTTGGCGCACGGCGGGCAGTCGGGTCTGCGTGGGCAGGGCGTTGAGGCAGAGGTAGGCCCGGGCCCCGGCGGCGCGGGCCATGGCCACGGCCCCGGCCACGGCGTCCCAGTCCGCGAAGCCCGCGCCGGGGGCGCGCAGGTTCGGTCCCGGGCCGCCGAGGTACACGGCCGTGGCGCCGTAGAGCAGGGCGGTTTCGAGCTGTTCCGGCCCGCCCACGGGGGCCAGCAGTTCGGGCGCGCGCAGGCTCAGACCGGCAGCCCCTGGGCGGCGCGGAGCTCGCGCAGTCCGTCGAGGATTTCGTAGGGGACGTGCAGGCCGCCCTTGCCCCGGCCCAGGGCGACGTTGGGTTTGACGTCGCCGTGGAAGTCCGACCCGCCGCTGACGGCGAGGCCCAGCTCGTCGGCCAGGGCCAGGTAGTGTTCGGTCATGGTCCGGGTGTGTTCGGTGTAGTGGGCTTCGATGCCGTCCAGGCCGAGGCCCTTGAGCCAGACCAGCAGCTCGCGCAGGGCGGGGCCTTCCAGCTCCAGGGTGTAGGGGTGCGCCAGGATGGTGGTCGCGCCCTCGGCCTTCAGCAGCGAGAGGGCCTTTTCCGGGTCGAACTTGTCCTTGGGGAAGTAGGCGCGGCCCTTGTCGCCGATGTAGTTGTCGAAGGCCTCCTGGATGGACCCGGCGGCTCCGGCCTCGACGATGGCCCGGGCCAGGTGCGGGCGGCCCACGGTGCCGCCTCCGGCGATTTCCAGCACGCGCTCGTAGGTCACGTCCACGCCGAGCTCGCGCAGCCGGGCGACGATGCGCTCGTTGCGGCTGGCGCGCTGGTCGTGCAGCCAGGTGAAGCCGCGCACCAGGGCCTCGGGCCGCTCGGGCAGGAACAGGCCGACGATGTGCATGAAGCCCGAGGGCGAGTTCACGGACAGTTCGCAGCCGGGGATGACCTCCACGCCTTCCTTGGCGGCGGCGGCCACGGCCTCGGGCAGGCCGAGGACGGTGTCGTGGTCCGTGAGGGCGATGGCCTGGAGGCCGCTGCGCTTGGCCAGGGCGACGAGTTCCGCCGGGCTGAGGGTGCCGTCGGAGGCCGTGGAGTGGGTATGCAGATCGATGCCGGGCATGGGTGGTTCCTTGTGGGTTGGGTTGGGGCGGCGCTGCGCGCGCGGGCCTTCCTAGAGCTAGGGCATGGCCGGGCGGCGTGTCAACGTCCGGGCGGCGGCGGTTGCGCCTTGAAGCGGGCGGGGTTTCGCGCTAGGGTCCGGCATCCGCAACAAGGAGGATTCCATGACGCTCAACAAGGACCTGCTCGATATCCTGGCCTGCCCCAAATGCAAGGGCGAGGTGACGCTTCTGCCCGCCGAGGACGGCCTGCGCTGCGACGCCTGCAAGGTCGTCTACCCCGTGCAGGATGAGATCCCCGTGATGCTCGTCGAAGAGGCCATCCCCCTGGACGACTGGCAGGGCAGCCGCGACTAGGGCCGGGGTGGTCGGCCATGGGCGCGGGGGACCGGCGGGCCGGGTGCCTGTTGGCTCGGGCGTCGGCCTCC
>CAYUIN010000640.1:0-1918 GCA_964444695.1 uncultured Desulfocurvus sp. | reverse complement strand
GTGAAGACCAGGGACAGGCCGATGGAGAGGGTCAGCTCCTCCTTCTTGGCCCGGCAGGCCGCCGCGGTGGCGATGGCCGCCGAGGTGCCGCAGACCGACATGTCCGCCGAGATGACGATGTTCAGCGTCTTGGACGGAATCTTCAGGACCTTCTGGCCGAAGATGAAGGTGCAGATGAGCACGATGGGGGTCACGACCCAGGCCACGAAGATGCCGGGCACGCCGATGGCGATGATCTTGTTGAACAGCACCTCGGCGCCGAGCAGCACCAGACCGGTCTTGATGTAGTACTCGACCTCGAGCGCGGGCTTGACCCACTGCGGCGTGCCGATGGTGTTGGAGATCAGCATGCCGAGGAAGATGGCCCACACGGCGTCACCGACGCCGTAGTGCTTCATGGTCGCCTGCCCCGCCATGAGGTAGGACACGGCGCCCAGCAGGAACACGAACACGAAGCCCTTGAGGAAGGCCCCGGCGTCCTTGCCCATGAACTTGATGCCGATGGAGAAGAACAGGCCCATGCCGATCATCAGCACGAAGATCGTGGTGAAGATGTTGTAGGGCTTGGCGCCGACCTTGCCCTTGGCCTTGCTCTCGGCCGTGCGCGCCTTGCGCCACAGCTCGATCTTGTCCTCGGCGGCGGTGTTCAGGGTCTGGTTCTGGAAGCCCGCGTCGGCGGCGGCCATTTCCGCTGCCTGGGCTTCTTCGAGGGCGGCCTTGGCCTTTTCCTTGGCCGCGTCGTACTTGGGCTGGGCGGCGGCGTTCTTGGCGTCGGCCTGGGCCTGGGTCATGATCAGGCCGTCCAGCGGGTTGGAGGTCCAGCCCTTGGGATGGGCCAGCCAGTGGGCGATGGCCTTGCCGTGGGGCATGCTGCGGGCCTTGAGCTTTTCCTTGGCGTCCTGGGCCTTGAACCAGGCCACGGTCTTGAAGGGAGCGCGCTCGGCCTCGGCCTTCATGATGGCGTTGGACTTGGCGAAGGTCTCCTGCATGCCCTCGGGCGGACGGGGCAGGAAGATCAACGAGCCGACGATGAGCACGATGGCGCCGAGCCAGATGGCCCAGTAGTCCTCTTTCTTCCACAGGTCGGACCAGCTCGAGCCAGCCTTGTCGATGACGATGTTTTCGTTCTTGACGGTTTCTTCTGCCATTCTCCAAACTCCTTTTGAAAAGTGTTCCCGTTGGAAAAAGATGAGAATAGATCGGGCCTTCCCCTTGTCTGCCCGCCCCGTGGGGCGAGCGTCCCCTACCCTCTGTAGGCAAGGCTCGTGCCAGAATGCACAATTCGTTTATTATTTGAAATTATTGGCAATAATTCTCCGCCTGAAGGGCCGAAGTGCTAACTTTGCGTTCTTTGGTGCTAACTTGAGTTTGCAGCGGGCGGATCGGCAGGCACGTCGGGGGCTTGCGGGGCGCGGGGAAGTGTGCTGGAAATGGACCGCACCACCGCCCGCAGGGAGCGCGGCGGCCAGACCGGTTGCAGGGGGAAGACGATGGGCAAGCTGGAGGACATGACGCGGCGGCGCAAGCTGGCGCACACCAGGCTGAAGGGGATGAAGTCCCCGGTATACGAGGCGTTTTTGGACATGGAGCGCGCGGCCTACGCCGACGGGGCGCTGCCGAAGAAGGCCAAGGAGCTGATCGCCGTGGGCATCTCGGTGGTCATCGACTGCGAGTCGTGCATGCAGTGGCACATCGAGCAGGCCGCCGCGGCCGGGGCCAGCGAGCGCGAGGTGCTCGAGGCCGTGGAGGTGGGCATGGAGATGGGCGGCGGCCCGGCCACGGTCTCGGCGCGGTTCGCGCTGGAGGTCATGGCGGCGGTGTTCGGCGGCTCGGGCGGCTGAACCCGGGGCGCGCGCCGCGCCCGCGCCGGGCGTCGGCGCGGGGGATGAAACAAGGACGCCGACCCGTGGGGTCGGCG
>CAYUIN010000639.1:0-1919 GCA_964444695.1 uncultured Desulfocurvus sp. | reverse complement strand
GGGCGCGGGGGCGGGCGGGCACTTGCCAGGGCGGGCGCGGCTGCGGTATCCGGGCCGGGACCGGGGGGCGCGCTCTGCGCCTGGGCCGGGAAGACGAAGGAGAGCCATGACCACCACCGATCCGCAGGCCCTGGCGGCGGCGCTGCCGCCGCTGGCCGAGACCGGCCCCGTGCTGGCCGACAAGCTGGACGCGGCGCGCGCCTTTTTGCGCGGCGCGGCGTTGGCCGTGGGGCCGGGGCGGGTGGCCGTGGCCTGGACCGGGGGCAAGGACTCGACCCTGGCCCTGTGGCTCTGGCGCGGGGTGCTGGCGGAGCTGGAACCCGGCGCGCGGCCCCGGGCGCTCAGCCTGGACACGGGCTGCAAGTTCCCGGAAGTCCTGGCCTTCCGCGACTCCCTGGCCCGCGCCTGGGACGTGGACCTGGCCGTGGTCCGGCCCGGGGTGGACCTGGACGGCTACCCGCTGGCCGTGGACAAGGCCGCCTGCTGCCGCGAGCTGAAGATCGAGCCCCTGGCCCGCGCCGTGCGCGAGATGGGCCTCGCCGCGCTGGTCACCGGCATCCGCGCCGACGAGCACGCCTCGCGCGCCGCCCGCCCCGCCGCAGAAGCCATGCCCGACCCGCCGCACCTGCGCCTGGCCCCGCTGCTGCACCTGCGCGAGCTGGACGTCTGGGCCGCGATGATCGACCACGGCCTGCCGCGCTGTCCGTTGTACGAGCGCGGCTACCGCTCCCTGGGCTGCATGCCCTGCACCGCGCCCCCGGGCGCGGGCACCGCCGAGCGCGCGGGCCGCGACCAGTCCAAGGAAGCCCAATTGGCCGCCCTGCACAGTCTAGGCTATTTCTAGAGATTCTTTAGACACCCCCGTTTCCTCCCCGCCGTCGGCGCCTTCGCGGGCTTCGGCCCCGGGATTGCCGGCCGGGCCGCCGTGCTCTCGTGTCGCACCCTGGGCGGCGGGCGGAAGTGTTGCGCGCCCCTGGCGCCGTGCGCCGTAGCGTCATCGCGCCTCCGCGCGGCGTACGGCCGCCGCACCGGGGGGCGGCTGGGCTGCGGGCCGAAGGATGGAGACAGTGGTGGGGATCCGGGCGGAAAAGGGAGGGGCGGTGGTTCGTCGGGCGGCCCGGGAATCGCCGGGCCGGTGCCGGGCCGCGCGCCCGGTGCCGGGCCTCAGCTTCCGGTGCGCCGTCCGGCGTAGGCCATGGCCTCGTCGCGTTCGTCCGGGGTCAGGGTCTCGAACCAGGCGGCGGCCAGGGTGCGGTGGGGCGTGGTCAGGTGGGCGGCCAGGGCCGGGACGTCCCAGGGCTTGATGCCGTAGAAGTGGACCAGGCTGGCGTGGGTCAGGGCGCGGGGCAGCCAGGGCGGGCAGTTGCGGTCCGTGTCCAGGACCTCGATGCGCCGCCCGTAATAGTAGTTGAGCATGGCCTGGTCGAAGTTGTCGAACTCGCCCGAGTTCTGGGCGCAGAAGTCCAGGAAGTGGTCCACCGCGCCCCGGCGGCGCAGGCGCTCCAGGTTGCACAGCACCACGCCGCTGTTGCGCTCCCACAGCGGGAAGGGCAGGCGCACCGTGATCTCGTGGCCGCCGTGGCGGTAGGCCAGGGCCTGGCGCTCGTGGTGGAAGGGTTTGAGCACGGCCTCGCGCCCGCCGCCCGCCGCCCAGTGCGCGTACTGCGCGCCGTGGGCCAGGGGCGAGAGCAGTTCCTCGGCCATGCCCAGCAGCCCCGGGGCCGCGTCCGCCAGCCCGGGCCAGGGGCGCAGGGCCAGGACGTCGGCGTCCAGGTACAGGCAGCGGTCCTCGTCCGCCAGTTCCGGCACCAGGGGCAGTTCCAGCTTCAGGAACATGCCCAGGGTGGCGTGGCAGCGCGGGTCCAGAGCCTCGCGGGACAGGCGCGGGGCGTGGCGCGCCGTGGGCAGCCCCTCGCGGG
>CAYUIN010000638.1:0-1925 GCA_964444695.1 uncultured Desulfocurvus sp. | reverse complement strand
TGTAGCAACGGCGGCTGATGAGGGCGTCGTAGATGTCGGCCACGGCCATGAGGCGTCCCGAAAGGGGGATGCGCTCCCCGGCCAGGCCGTTGGCCGCCTGGATGATTGCCTCGGCCGTGGCCCGGGAGTCGTCCGCGCCCCGGCTCTCGGCGTGGGCCAGGATGAAATCGCGCACGCCCATGTCCAGGACGAAGTTCATGTTCTGGGTCAACTGGGCCACCAGGCGACCCTGGAGCTCGAAGCGCCGGTCCGGGTCGGGCCGTTCGCCGTCCAGGAGCACGCGTCGCCCCGAGGGGGTGTCGCGGTCGGCCAGGGATTCGATGTCCTGCAGGAAGCGGCTCTTGCCCGATCCCGTGGGGCCGAGCAGGGCCGTGATCTCACCCGGGGCGAAGACCACGTCCATGGTCTCGGCCCGGCCGGACTTGTCGCTCCCCGCGGTCACGGTCAGGCTGCGCAGGGCAAGGGTGTCATCGGTCATGGGCGTCTCCGAAGGCGGCCTTGCGCACGTTGCCCTTCTGGTAGCGGTTGCCGATGCGCGTCTCGCTCAGGCAGTAGGAGCACACGGCCGCGGGCATGGCGAAGCGCAGGCGCATGTCCGTGACCGAGGCGATGGGCGGGGCCATGGCCAGGATGGCGGCCAGATCGCGGCAGCCCTGGCCCGTGAGGCCGTTGATGTGGCGGATGACGGCCTTGGCGTTCATCTGCCGGATGCGGTGGCGGTAGACCTCGCGCTCGGCCTGGGAGACCAGGTCGCCCTTGGTCACGAGGACCAGGTCGGCCAGGCGCAGCATGGGGCCGATCTTCTTGGGGGCCTCGATGCCCATGAGGTTGTCGATGACGCACACGGCCAGGGCCCCGCGCAGGTGGGGGGAGCAGCGGTTGCACAGCCCGGCCGTCTCCATGACGCAGCACTCGGCCCCGGTGCCTTCGGCCCAGGCAAAGGCCTCCTCCAGGTTGGTGGCGAAGAAGTGGTCCGGGCAGAGGCCGCCGGACAGGGCGGCCGTGGAGGGGATGCCCGCTTCGGCGTAGGTCTTGTCGTCCCCGGTCAGCAGGCAGTCGAACTTGATGACGGCGCAGGACACGCCCTGGGCAATGAGTTCGGCGCAGGCCCTGGCCAGGATGGAGGTCTTGCCGCACGAGGGCGGCCCGGCCACGGTCACGAGTCGCACGGCGTCTCCCTGACCAGGCGGCGGAAGGTGTCGTTGAGCTCGTCGCGCAGGGCCGTGATGTCGCGCTCCCGGATGAAGTCCCAGCCCACCCATTTGATGCCCGCCCCGGGGGGCAGGTTGTCCGGCGCGGGGCCGCCCAGGGGCAGGAACCACTTGGCGCTGGGAATCTGGCCGAAGCCCCGGGTGAAGAACTCGATCAGCCGGTCCAGGCGGGGCCGCGCCTCGCGCTTGGCCAGGAAGTAGATGGGGCTGGCCGCCGTGCCGTCCTCGGGCCAGACGACCCGCATGTACTCGGGCTGCTGCGAGGTCTCGGCGAAGAAGTAGGGCAGGATGTAGATGCCCCCGCCCTTGGCCGAGCCGCCGGACTTGCCCATGCGCGAGGAGTGCATCAGGCCGTGGGCGTTGGCCGCCAGGGCCTCGATGCCCTCCATGCCGAATTCCTTGTAGACGCACATCAGGGCCGCGTCGGCCATGTCGTCGCCGTCGCCGCACATGTTGATCTGCCCCCGGTAGCGCGGGTCCAGCAGGTCCCCCCAGCGCCGGGGCGGGGGCACGTCGCCCAGGCGGCGGGTGTCGGCCATGAAGATGTACGGGGTCAGGGCGTAGACCGTGTAGCGGCCCTCGGGGTCCACGATGCCCGCCCGCTGGTGCAGGGGATGGACCTGCTCGGGCAGCACGGCCTCGAAGAGCCCGCTGTTCACGAAGCGCTCGGCGAATCCCTTGCGGAAGAAGTCGCCGAAGCCGATGGAGGCGATG
>CAYUIN010000637.1:0-1939 GCA_964444695.1 uncultured Desulfocurvus sp. | reverse complement strand
CCCGCCTGGCGGGACCCCGGGCCGGGATATGGTGCCGCGCGCCGCCCGCCGGGGCCGCGCGCGCCGGGTCACTTCTTCTCGCGCATCTGGCGGATCTGCTTCATGACCAGCTTCTGGGCCGCTCCGGCCTGCTTGGTCTTCAGGACCTTCAGCTCCTCGCGGGTCACGAAGTAGATGGCTTCGGACGGGCAGACCTCCATGCAGGCCGGGCCCAGGCCCATGCGCCTGCGGTCGCGGCACAGGTCGCATTTGATCACCGGGACCACGCCGCCCGCGTGGTAGATGGCCCCGAACGGGCAGGCCTCCATGCAGGCCATGGCCTTGCAGCCGCGGCACTGGTCCGGGTCGTGGTAGACCACGCCGGTCACCTCGTCCTTCTCGATGGCGCCCACGGGGCAGGCCTTGACGCACATCGGGTGTTCGCAATGATGGCAATACAGCGGGAAGGCCAGTCCGTCGTCCGTCTCGGTCATCTGGATGCGCGGCAGGCCGTACAGGAATTTGCAGATCGCCTCGCAGGACTCGCAGCCGATGCACTTGGAATAGTCCACCCACTTGGTGCGCTGCTGGGCGCCGGAATTGTCGTTGGCCATGGTCTCGTCTCCTGGCGGTGCTGGGGTTGGACGGGCTAGGCGCCGCGCCGGCTGTAGTTCAGCCACTGCTCAAGGGACCGGGCCGCTTCCAGCCCGCCCGTGATGGCCCAGCCGATCTTGCTGGGCCCGGTGAAGGCGTCGCCCGCCACGAACACGCCGTCCAGCATGGTCATGCGCGGCCAGCTCGTGGCGCCCTTGCGGACCTTCTTGATGTCCAGCTTGTCGGCCAGGGGCAGCGAGGGCAACTCGCCCACCGCGCTGATGACCATGTCCGCCTCCAGGATCAGGTTGGACCCGTCCCGGGGCAGGGGGCAGCGCCGTCCGGACTCGTCCGGCTCGCCCAGTTCGCATTGCAGGTATTCCACGCCCTCCACCTGCTTGTCGCCGAGGATCCGAAGCGGCATGGCCAGCTGTTTCCAGATCAGCCCGTCGTCCTGGAGCATCTGGATCTCGTACGGGCCCGCCGGGGCCTCGTTGATGGTCCGGCGGTAGAGCATGGTCACGCGCTCGGCGCCGCTGCGCAGGGCGCATTCGGCGGCGTCCACGGCGGACAGGCCCGCGCCGATGACCACGACCTTCTTGGCCAGGGCCTTGGAGATGCAGACCTCGCCGCTACAGGTGGAACCGCGCAGGGGGAACAGGTATTCCAGGCCGGAGAGCACGCCGGGCAGGTCCTCGCCGGGGATGCCCATGCGCCGCGAGCGCCAGGACCCGGTGCAGACGATGACCGCGTCGAAGTCCCGGCGCAGGTCCATCAGGTGCACGGTCTCGTGCTTGAAATCGTCGCCCTCGTCCCCGGGCTCGCCGGGGTCGCCCACGACCTTGGTGCGCATGTGGTAGATCACGCCGTATTGCTCCGCCAGCAGCTCGGCCGCCGCCTCGGGCCGGTCCACGGGCAGCCGGAAGTCGGGGATGCCGAAGTACAGCAGGCCGCCGGGTTTGGCCATCTTGTCGAAGACCTCCACCCGGTAGCCCTGGCAGGCCAGATAGCCCGCGGCGATGAGCCCGGACGGACCCGCCCCGGCGATGGCCACCTTGCGCCCGTTGGGGGGCAGCGGCGCGTCGCGGAACAGGCCGAAATTCATTCTGGTGTGCATTGCGGTTCCCATCCCTGTTGACGTTGCGCCGCGGGGGGGATCGCGCGGCGCCGGAAAACGCGACGGGTTTCCCCGTGGCGGCGGGCGCCGCCGGGAGCCGGGGAAAATCCGGTACGCGGTTTCAAGCAAATACCTAAGCGATACACCAGGACTTTGCAACCGCCGGGGTCGATGGGCCCGGGCCCGGGCAGGAGCAACGGGCCGGTTTCCGCCGCGCCGGGGCGGGGGCGGCGACGGGGCGGGGCGGGG
>CAYUIN010000636.1:0-1940 GCA_964444695.1 uncultured Desulfocurvus sp. | reverse complement strand
GCCCTTAAGAATCCCGTGAGGGGTTGGTGAAGCTGGGGGGCGCGGACGGGGCTGGGATGTGGGCACGAGGCCGGAGCGTGGCGGCGAGCGTGGCGGCGCACAGGAAAAGGGCGGCCCCGGAGTGGGGCCGCCCTGTGGTGTCGGTATCCGCAGCGGGGGCGGGGCTACTCGGCCTCGTTGCCGGGGGCCGGGGCGTCGCCGGAGGCGGCGGGTTTCTTTTTGCGGCGGCGGCGGCGGCGGCGCTTGGACTTGGAGGGCGTGTCGCCCTGGGCGGCCTGGGACTGGTCGTCGTCCGCGCGGTTGCCGATGGCGTCGTCATCGTCGTCGTAGGTCTCGTCCGCATCGTCCGGGCCGTCGTAGGGCTCGTCGTAGGGCCCGTCGTCGTCGTCATCGTCCCTGGGGGCGGGCTTGCTGCGGGGTTTGGGCTTGGGCTTGGGTGCCCGGGCCTCCTTGGACGGAGGCTTGGGCGGCGCGCCCTGGAGGTCGGCGCTGTAGGCCTCGTCCAGGAGCATGGCCATCAGGTCCAGCCCGTCTTCGGCTTCGGCCAGGGTCTTGGCCAGGTGCTTGAAGCGCTCGATGCGCTCGCGCTGGACGTTGTCCAGGCGGCGGAGCTTGCCTTCCAGGTGGGCCGTCATGCGCTGGGCCACGGCCTTTTGCACGTCTTGATCTGTGGGCAAGATCCTCGCCTCCAGGGTTATCTTGTACATCTTTCCGATGCGGTGCAGGGCCAGCTTCTCCATCACGTCCACCAGCGAGATGACCTCGCCGGAGGCTCCGGCGCGGCCGGTGCGGCCCGCGCGGTGGATGTAGACCTCGTGGTCCTCGGGCGGTTCGTAGAGGAACACGTGGGACAGGTCGGGGATGTCGATGCCGCGCGCGGCCACGTCCGTGGCCACCAGGAAGCGCAGGCGCCCTTCGCGGATGCGCCCGAGGACCTGCTCGCGCTTGTTCTGGTTCAGGTCGCCGGACAGCTCGTCGGCGTCGTACCCGAAGCGTTGCAGCACGGCGGTGACGTAGTGCACGTTCTGCTTGGTGTTGCAGAAGATGAAGGCCGAGGCCGGGTTGAGCACCTCGATGAGGCGCACCAGGGCGCGGTCCTTCTCCATGGGCTTGCATTCGTAGAACAGGTGCGGCGTTTCGGCCACATGGACCCGCTTGTGCGAGAGGGAGAGCAGCTGCGGGTTTTCCATGAACTCGCCTGCCAGGCGCATCACGTGCGGCGGGTAGGTGGCCGAGGTCATGAACATGTTGACCTTGCGCTTCGGCAAGTAGCGCTGCACCTCGCGCATGTCGGGGTAGAAGCCGATGGACAGCATCCGGTCGGCCTCGTCGAAGACCAGGATCTGGATGGCGTCCAGCTTCAGGGAGCCGCGCATCAGGTGGTCCAGCACGCGGCCGGGGGTGCCGACCACGAGGTGGGCCCCGGCGCGCATGGCATCCAGCTGCGGGCCGTAGCCCGTGCCGCCGTAGACGGCGGCCACGCGCATCCCGGTGTCCCCGGCCAGCATTTCGGCCTCGCGGGCCACCTGCTGGGCCAGCTCGCGCGTGGGCACCAGGACCAGGGCCTGGCAGGCGTCCAGCGCCGTGTCCACGCGGTCCAGGATGGGCAGCGCGAAGGACGCGGTCTTGCCGCTGCCGGTGCGCGACTGGATCATCAGGTCGCGCCCGGCCATGAGATAGGGAATCGCCAGCTCCTGCACCGGCATCAGTTGTTCCCACCCGGCGAGGGCGCAGGCCTCGCGCAGGCGCTCGGGCAGCGTCTCCAGAGTCGCCCTGGGCAGCTCGTCCTCGGGCGCGATGACCTCGTCCGGCGCGGCCTGGGCGAAGGCCACGGTGGGCGTGGGCGCTTCGGGGGCGTCCGGGGCCTCGGGCGCCGGGGCCGGGGCGGGCTTGGGAGCCGCCGCGCGCGGCGCGGGCCGGGGCTGGGGTTCGGGCGCAGG
>CAYUIN010000635.1:0-1942 GCA_964444695.1 uncultured Desulfocurvus sp. | reverse complement strand
GTCCGCGACATGATGGGCCGCCTGTTCCCGGGCCAGAAGAAGACCCGCAAGATGCTGGTCCGCGAGGCCTACGACGTGCTGGTCGAGGAGGAGGCCGCCAAGCTGGTGGACATGGACAAGGTCACCGAGGCGGCCAAGGAGCGCGTGGAGCAGAGCGGCATCGTGTTCATCGACGAGATCGACAAGATCTGCACCGGCGCGGGCCAGCACGGCAAGGGCGGGGCCGAGGTCTCGCGCGAGGGCGTGCAGCGCGACCTGTTGCCCATCGTCGAGGGCAGCGTGGTCAACACCAAGTACGGCATGATCAAGACGGACCACATCCTGTTCATCGCCGCCGGGGCCTTCCACCTGGCCAAGCCCAGCGACCTGATCCCCGAATTGCAGGGCCGCTTCCCGCTGCGCGTGGAGCTTTCCGCGCTGACCAGGGAGCAGTTCCTGCGCATCCTCACCGAGCCGCACAACGCGCTGACCGTGCAGTACACGGCGCTGATGAAGACCGAGGGCGTGACCCTTTCGTTCACGCCCGACGCCCTGGACGAGGTCGCGGCCTTCGCCCAGCAGGTCAACGAGGAGACGGAGAACATCGGCGCCCGGCGCCTGTACACGATCATGGAGAAGGTGCTTTCCGACCTCTCCTTCGAGGCCCCGGACAAGGGCGGAGCCACGGTGGTTGTTGACAGGGACTACGTGCGGGGGCACCTTGCGGACGTGACCTCGAACCGCGATCTGTCGCGGTACATTCTCTAACCGGCCAGCCAAGGAGCCGACCGTGATGCGTGACCTGAGGCGGGAAAGCAAGATCGCCAAGGTGCTTTTGGAGTCCCTGCCGTACCTGCACGAGTTCTACGGGCAGACCATCGTCATCAAGTACGGCGGGCACGCCATGAAGGACGAGGCCCTCAAGCAGTCCTTCGCCAAGTGCGTGATCCTTCTGCGCTACATCGGCGTGAACCCGGTGATCGTGCACGGCGGCGGCCCGCAGATCGGCCAGATGCTGGAGAAGCTGGGCATCGCCTGCACCTTCCGCGAGGGCCTGCGCGTCACGGACGAGGCCACCATGAACGTGGTGGAGATGGTCCTTGCGGGCACGGTGAACAAGCAGATCGTGAACCTGGTGAACCAGAGCGGGGGCAAGGCCGTGGGCCTGTCCGGCAAGGACGGGCGGACCATCCGCTGCCGCCGCCTGGAGATCGCCGTCAAGCCCGAGGACCCGTCCCTGGCCCCGGAGATCATCGACATCGGCCAGGTGGGCGAGGTCCAGGACATCGACCCCGGGTTGATACGGACCCTGGAGCGCGAGGGCTTCATCCCGATCATCGCGCCCGTGGGCGTGGACGACGAGGGCCAGACCTACAACATCAACGCCGACTCCGTGGCGGCGGCCGTGGCGGGGGCGCTGGGCGCGCGCAGGCTGATCCTGCTGACGGACGTGGCGGGGGTTCTGGACAAGCAGGGCGAGCTGATTTCGACCATGACCGCCCGCGAGGCGGCCCGGGCCATCGAGGACGGCACGGCCCAGGGCGGCATGATCCCCAAGCTGAAATGCTGCCTGGAGGCCGTGGACGCGGGCGTGGAAAAGGCCCAGATCATCGACGGCCGCATCGAGAATTCCATCATCCTGGAACTGTTCACCAAGGACGGCATCGGCACCCAGATCGTGCGCGAGTAGGGCGGCCGGAACCGGTTTCGACGCCAAAAAGGGGGCCTTCGGGGCCCCTTTTTCGTGTCCGGCGGGGCGCTTTTCGTGCGCTGGACGGAGCGGTTTCGGCTGCTGCAAACGTCGCGAACGAGAGATTTCGGACCGGGTTCTCGTCGTTTTTGGTGCCCTGATGCGCGCGAAAACGCCGCATTGTGCACCGCGCCGGTCCGGTTTCGGCGCGTCCTGGTGCGCGAAAACGTAAAAAAGGCCGCCCCGAACGGGGCGGCCTTTGTGTCTTTCGCG
>CAYUIN010000634.1:0-1943 GCA_964444695.1 uncultured Desulfocurvus sp. | reverse complement strand
CCGTGATCCACCGTGCCCGCCAGCACGTAGGTGATGGTCTCGATGCCCCGGTGCGGATGCCAGGGGAACCCGGCCTCGTACTCCTCGGGTTCGTCCGAACGAAAATCGTCGAGCATCAGGAACGGGTCGAACCGGGGCACCTCGTAGTACCCGAAGACCCGGCGCAGACGCACGCCCGCACCCTCCGTCACCGGCTCGCCGCCCAAGACCAATTCCACGTCCCGTCGCATGGCTCCCTCCTGGCTTGAAACCGCCATACCACGACCAGGCCACTCGGGAAAGCCCGCCCGGCCTTCTTTTCCGCGCCCCGGGCGCGGTTCCCGGTTCCCATCGCTTCGGGATTGTGGAATAATCCTCCCAAAGCCACGCCGGAGGAGCGATGCCCGACCAAGCCTACCGCAACATGTGCATCTTCCACATCCTCGATGGACTGCGGGAAGGCCTGTCGCACTACTCCCAGAAAAGCCGAGCCGCCGTGGTCTACGCCGTGGAAAAGGACGGGCCGCTCCGGGTCTACGACCCGCAGGACCTGCTGCGCGGCACGGAACCCGCCCTGCGCAAGTTCTACATCGAATCCGACGCCTGGCGCTCGGACACCGCCCGGGGCGGCGAGCTGCCCATGTTCGAACAGGCCCCCAGCGAACGCCTGCACCTCGCGGGCCTCGTGTCCCACGCCAGCCGCTCCAAGACCATCTTCCACCAGACCTGGTTCACCGAGCACCACGCCGACCTGTGCTGCACCGGGCCCACCGAACGCTGGCTGGAACACGCCGCCTGGCTGCTGTCCCAAAACTTCGCCTCGCGCAACGTCCTGTACATCGACACCTCCGGCAACGTGCTCCAGAACTGGGCCACGCACGCCGTGCGCAACTACATCGTCGACCGCCGCAGCGACTCCATGGGCATGGACACCAAACTGCGCGTCTACCCCATCCTCGACGCCATCCTGTCCATCTCCAAAACCCCCGAGGAAGGACACTGGCCGCGCGGACGCATCGTGTTCGTCGAACCCGGGCTGATGCACCAGGTCAACTTCCTGGCCATGCTGCCCGAACACGAACGGCCCCGCCTGGAACACACCAAACACGTCCGCAAGATCACCCAGGCCGTGGAATACTCCTCCCGCGCCCTGGTCTCCGACGGGCAATCCATCGTCGGCATCGCCACCGGCATGATGCCCGGCTCGCGCATCGTCGCCGACTTCCAGGGCGCACACGGCTTCCTGCGACTGGACGACGAACTCATCTGCTCGTTCTCCGACGGCAACTTCCACTCCACCAACCGCAAGGCCAACCTCGTGCACATCGAGGAACTGCTCCTGGAATCCAAACTCGACGACCACGCCCGCAGCGCCCTGTTCCGCATCGTCTCCACCATCGTCCACAGCTCCCAGGAGCGCAAACACGGCTGCACCCTCGTCCTGGACCTCAACTCCCCGCCACTGTCACTGGCCGGGATGCACCTCGAACACCCCCTGGACCTGGAACAATCCCACCTGCTGGCCCTGGCCCAATCCCTGGCCAAGGTCGACGGCGCCCTGCACATCGGCTCCGACCGCGCCCTGCACGGCTTCGGCTGCCTGCTCGACGGACAGGCCATCGCCGCCGAAGACCGCTCCCGAGGCGCCCGCTACAACTCCGCTCTGCGCTTCACCGCCCAAAACGAACACCTCATCGTCGTCGTCGTCTCCTCCGACCGCCCCGTCTCCATCATCCAGGGCGGCCTGACCCTCACCGCCTCCTGCGAACTCCCCCCCATCTTCGCCTGCGTCGAAACCCCACCCCTGCTCGACACCTGGATCCACGGCTGACCCCCGGCCCCACAGGCCGCGCTCCCACCGCCAAGCGGCCGGACCGACGGACGGGCACGGCTGCGCCCGGGGCGGCGTGTGCCTCCGGCGGTTGGGGCGCTGCCCCAAACCCCGCCAGGACTCTGTCCTGGAC
>CAYUIN010000633.1:0-1946 GCA_964444695.1 uncultured Desulfocurvus sp. | reverse complement strand
GGTGCCCTAGAGTACGGGTGCGCGACCTCTCACGCTTTTCGCGTGGGGCGTGGAAAAAATATCGTGGAAAAATGGAAATCCTTCGGGCGCTGCACCGTTTTGGTGCCTGCCTCAGGGGAATCGTGTTACGCGCCGGAGGTGCCGCATGAGCCGGGACCGCGAGACCGGGGCGGGGCCGCAGGCCGTGGCCGGGGCCGGGGCGCATGACGCACCGGGCGCCGCCGTGACGGACCTGGAGGAGATGCGCCGCAAGGTGCGCGCCCGCCGGGCCGAGGAGGAGGCACGCGGGGGCGGCGAGCAGGGCGAGGGCGCGGCGGAGATCCCGTCGGACTTCGTCATGCGTTGCGTGCGCGCCGAGGACCTGGGCCTGGGCATGCTCTACGCCGAGATCCACCGGGGCCGCTTCGTGTATGTGAAGCAGACCCAGGAGTGGCTGCAGTGGGACGGGCACCACTGGAAGCTCGACGCCCTGGATGTGGCTCAGGCCGAGTCCGAGGCCGTGGCCGACCTGCTGCTCGAGGAGCACACGCGCCTGGGCCGCCGGGGCACCGACGCCGCCCAGGCGGGCGACAAGGACCTGGCCAAGCTGTGCGCCTCGCAGCAGCAGATGATCATCTCCCGCGTGAAGCGCCTGCGCAAGCAGGGCGGCCCCGAGGCCTGCCTGCGCTTCGCGCACACCAACCGCGCGCCCCTGGCCATCTCCGGCAACGAGCTGGACGCCCGGGAGTGGCTGCTGGCCTGCGCCAACGGCGTGTTGGACCTTCGCTCCGGACGGTTCAGGGGGGGGAGGGCCGAGGACTACATCCTCAAGGCCTCGCCCGTGGAGTGGCAGGGCATCGACGCCCCGGCCCCGCGCTGGGAGCGCTTCCTCATGGAGATCATGTCCGGCGACTCGGAGATGGTCGACTACCTGGGGCGGCTGTTCGGCGCGGCCATGCGCGGCGGCAGCAAGGAGCACGTGCTCCCGGTGCTGCACGGCAAGGGGCGCAACGGCAAGTCCCTGCTGGTGGACACCGTCTCCGAGGTGCTCGGGCCGCTGGCCGGTCCCATCCCTGCGGAGATGCTGCTGGACCAGAACAACGTGCGCAACGCCGACGCGCCGTCGCCGTCGATCATGGCCCTGCGCGGGATGCGCGCGGCCTTCGCCTCGGAGACCGACGAGGGCCGCCGGTTCAGCGCCGCGCGCTGCAAGTGGCTCTCCGGCGGCGACCGGCTCACCGGGCGCTGGCCCAACGACAAGCGGCCCGTGACCTTCGCGCCGACGCACATCCTCTTCCTGCTGACCAACCACAAGCCCCACGCCCCGGCGGACGACTTCGCCTTCTGGGAGCGCCTGCACCTGATCCCCTTCGAGCGCTCCTTCGTGGACCGCGAGCCCCAGGACGCGGGCGAGATGCGCCGCGACGAGGGCCTGGGCGAGGCCCTGCGCGAGGAGGCCCCGGGGATCCTGGCCTGGCTGGTGCGCGGGTGCCTGGAGTGGCAGCGCCAGGGCCTGAATCCGCCCGCCAAGGTGCTGGCCGCCACCGAGGACTACCGCCGCGACGAGGATCTGCTGGCGCTGTTCGTGGACGACTGCTGCGAGGTGGTGGCCTGCGACCTGAACGACCCGTCCACGCGGACCAACGCCACGGACCTGTACGACGCCTTCGTGCGCTGGTTCGCGCGCAACATCAGCAAGAAGAAGCAGTTCCCCCAGCGCAAGTTCGGGACCCTGGCCCAGAAGAAGTTCGAGAAGGCCAAGGTGGGCGGCAAGAAATGGTACTACGGCGTGCGCCTCAACGAGGAGGCCCGGGAGGAGATGGGCGGCGAGCGCTTCTTCTAGGACCTAGGAGCATCGGCAGGACCGCAGGCGGCGTCACGGTCCTGCCCGGAAAGCCCGCAACGGCGGGCGTAATCGCCGACGCCAGGAGCATAGGACGAACCATGTGCATAGTCGCCCTTAAGGC
>CAYUIN010000632.1:0-1946 GCA_964444695.1 uncultured Desulfocurvus sp. | reverse complement strand
CGCGAGACGTCCGCCGCCACGTCGCCGGGGCGATGCACGCCGAGCACGGCGGGCAGGCCCTGGGCCTCGGCGCCGACGGCGTGCGGGGCCAGGGCGGCGGCCAGGGCCTCGCGGTGTTCGGGCGTCTCCAGCATCCGCGCGGCCTGCTCGGGGTAGACCTCGCCGCCCGGGTGCCCGGGCAGGGTGATGGTCGCGGCCCGCAGCCCTGGCCAGCGGTCGGCCAGATTGGCCGCCACCTGCCGGGCGGAGAAGCCGCGCAGCCCGCGCAGCCCGACGATCACGGTGGGCGCGCGGCGGGCCATGGCCTCGCAGCCGGGCAGGGCGGTGGCGGGCACGCACCAGGAGTGCTTGACGGTCCCGGCGGGGCTGGGCAGGCAGAAATTGCGGTCGTCCCCGGCGCGGTAGGTGAGCCCGGCCTCGTGCAGGAAGTCCAGGACCTCGTGGAACGCGGCGCGGATGTTCTCGGGGGTCAGGCGGGCGTAGGGGTGGTCCGGCGCGCCCGCGAGCAGTTCGGGGATGGCCTCGAAGGGCCGGGCCACGGGTCGGGCGGGTTCGCCCTCCCTGGTGGCGGGCAGGGCGCCCAGCACGTCCAGCACGCCGCTGGTGTAGGCCACGGCGCCGGTGCTCCCGGCCTGGACCACGGACAGGCCCCTGGCCGTGGCGAACACGGCGGCGGCCAGCCCCGCCAGTCCCGTGCCGACGATGGCCAGATCGCAGCGCAGCGCCTCAGGCATCGTCCGCCTCCGGGGTTTCGGGGGTTGCCAGTTCCAGGCCCAGCAGGCCGCAGTGCAGGGCCTCGGCCAGTTCGGACTGCACCAGTTGCGCGTCCCACAGCACGGGCCGCTGGCCCCGGAAGCGTTCCTGGAAGAATTCGCGCATCCGCGCAAGGCCGGTGCGCGATGTGAATTCGCCCGTGTCGTACAGGTGCGCGGCCACGCGCACCCCGCAGAACGAGCCCTGGCAGGCGCCCTTGCCGATGCGGCTGCGCTTGCCCAGGGCCTGGAGGTCCGGGTCCGGAAATTCGTCGCGGCAGGAGTTCAGGATCTCGGTCAGCGCCGAGGCCGAGACCATCTCGCATTCGCACAAGAGCGGATCGTCGGCGTCGTGGCGCGCGGTCCAGAGCTTGGGCCCGCGCCCGGGCTCGGTCCACTCGCAGGCGTCCGCCGTGGGCAGCGGCTCCAGGGCGGTGCGGCAGGGCGCGGCGACGCCCAGGCGGGCGCAGAGGTGGTCCACGGTCTTTTCGGCCATCAACCGGAAGGTGGTCAGCTTGCCTCCGGCCACGGAGGTCAGGTTGTTCAGCCCGTCGGCCTCGTGGTCGAACAGGGCGAAGCCCCGGCTCACGTTGCGTCCGTCCGCGCCGCCGGGCGCGCTGACCAGGGGGCGCACGCCGCAGTAGGCCCGCACATAGCGCGTTCCCGCCAGTTCGGGGACCATGGCCGTGCCGTTGCGCAGGTTGACCTCCACCTCGGCCACCGTGGGCCGGGCGTGGTCCGGGTCGGGGATGGTCACGCTGGTGGTGCCGAGGATGGACACCGTGCCGCCGGGGACCAGGATGTCTCCGTCTCCCGGGGGCCGCAGGCGGTTCAGCACGCGCCCGGCCAGGCGCTCGTGGGTCACCAGCAGCGTGCCCTGGGAGCAGAGCACGGGGATGTCCGCACCCGCCAGGGCCGCCACGCGCCCGGCCCAGGCCCCGGCCACGTTGACCACCTGGCGCGGGGCGACCACGGTGCGGGCGCCGGTCACGGTGTTCACCAGGTGCGCGCGCACGATGGTCCCGGCCTCGACGTCGAAGCCGTCCACGGCGCTGTGGCGCATCAGGTCGCTGCCGACCAGGGCCTTGGCGTGGGCCAGATTTTCCAGGGAGAGCTTGAAGGGATCGATGGAGGCGTCGGGGACGGCGTAGGCGGCGATGCAGTCCGGGGAGAGGCAGGGTTCCAGCTCGCGGG
>CAYUIN010000631.1:0-1947 GCA_964444695.1 uncultured Desulfocurvus sp. | reverse complement strand
CCTGCTCCCAGGCCGCGCCCAGGGGCGAGGTCGGGCTCATGGCCACCAGCAGGAAAAAGCCCAGCACCGTGGGCGGCAGGACCAGCGGCAGGTTGCAGGTGGCCTCCACCAGCCCCTGCCCGGGAAAGCGCGAGAAGGCCAGCAGCCCGGCCAGCGGCAGCGCCGCCGCAAGGAGCAGCGGCGTCACCGTCAGGGCCAGGCGGCAGGTGGTCCACAGCGCCTGCCAGTCCAGGGCGGCCAGGTCCGTCACGGGGTCGGCCCGGAGCAGGCGGACGAGGGGCCGGACACGGCGCAGGAGGCCGTGAGCACCACGCCGGAGGGCACGGAGCGCGGGGCCTGGGCCGTGGCGGCCGTGGCGGCCAGCACCAGAAGCATCAGGATCAGGATACGGCGCAGCATGGCGTCCTCCTTCTAGTGGCCGATGGCGTCGGCCAGTTCGTTGTCCGTCAACGGGCGGCCCAGGGCGCCCGCGGCGCTCTTCACGCGGGCCGTGGCCTCGCCGACGCTCAGGCCCGGACGGGACAGGCCCATGCGGTCGATGGCGGCGGCCACGGCGGCCTGGCCGGTCTTGGCGCCCAGGCGCACCTGGCGCGCGCCCTCGGGAGCGCCCACCGCGCCCGGGGGGAACGGCTCGAACAGGGCCGGGTCGCGCAGCATGCCGTGGGCGTGCAGGCCGCTCTCGCAGGCGAAGATGTCGCGCCCGCAGATGGGCTTGTTGCGCGGCACGGGAACATCCGCCGCGCGGGCCACGAGCTGGCAGGCCTCGCGGATGGCCAGCAGGTCCAGCCCCTGGACCCCGCGCCGCAGCGCCAGGAACGAGGCGACCTCCTCCAGACGCGAGACGCCCGTGCGCTCGCCGATGCCCAGCACGGTGACGTCGGCGGCGTCGGCCCCGGCGCCCAGGGCCGCCACGGCGTTGGCCGTGGCCATGCCGAAATCGTCGTGGCAGTGCACGGCGATCTGCCCGGGGAAGGCCGCGCGGGCCAGGGTCACCATCTCGGCCATGCCCGCCGGGTCCAGCACGCCCACGCTGTCCGCCAGGCGGATGCGGTCCACGCCGAGCACGGCGCAGCGCCGGGCCACCTCGGCCACGAAGGCCGGATCGGCCCGGGAGCAGTCTTCCAGTCCCACGGAAATGAAGGTCATGCCGCGCCCGCGCGCCAGGGGGATCACGTTGCGCATGCAGCGCAACAGGCCCTCGCGGGTCTGTCCCAGGCGGGTGCCCAGGTGCGCGTCGGACACGGGCACGCCGATGTTCAGCCGCGTAGCGCCGGAGCGGGCGGCCAGCTCCACGTCGGCGGCCTTGAGGCGCGACCAGACGCTGAGCACGCTGGGCGCCACCAGCCCGGCGGCGTAGTCCAGCAGTTCGGCCAGGCCGTCCTGTCCGGCCCAGCCCGCCTCGATCTCGGCGACCCCTGCCTTGGCCAGCAGGGTCACCAGCCGGCGCTTGGCGGAGGTTTCGAAATGGACCCCGAAGGTCTGCGCGCCTTCGCGAAGTGTGGTGTCTATCAGCATGACGGCTCCTTTTTTACAGAAATGGCAACGAAACCCGACACAAGGCATTGCACGGACGATGCCAGAAATCGAAATGTAATTATTTCGATGAGATGACACAGATTGTCGGCCCAAAACCCCCCAAAAAACCTACCAAAACGAATGAACTTACACTTTGGTAGGCTTTTGGGCCGTCCTTTGTGTCGCTTTTTGAAGGAAGTTGCTTGGTGTGAAAAATAAAAAGCTGTGATTACGCATTGTTATGGTGTTCTGTGTGGTCTGGCACGGCCCTTGCCTTAAGAGCGGGCAGGACACCACCTCCAAACCAACAACCAGCCAAACAGAACAATCGGGAGGCACCAAAATGCGTAAAGTGGCTATCTATGGAAAGGGCGGCATCGGCAAGTCCACCACCACCCAGAACACCGTCGCCGGTCTGGCCGAAATGGGCCG
>CAYUIN010000630.1:0-1951 GCA_964444695.1 uncultured Desulfocurvus sp. | reverse complement strand
CCGCAGGGATCATCACCAGCAGCACCCCGGCGGCCATGGCCCTGTTCGCCTTCGTCTTCCTGGGCGAGCGGCCCTCGCGCCGGGCCGTGGCGGGCATCGTCCTGGCCGTGGCCGGGGTGGCGGCCATCAACCTGCGCGGCGCCGGGGCGGGCGGCGCGGCCCGGGCCCTGGACGGCGCCCTGGGCGGCAACCTGCTGGTCCTCGGCGCCGTGGCCGCCGAATCGCTGTTCCTGCTGCTGCGCAAGACCGTGCCCGAGCCGCTCTCCCCGCTGGCCGTGTCCGCGCTGATGTCCGTGTTCGGGTTGGCGCTGTTTCTGCCCGGGGCGCTGGTCCAGGCCCGGGGGTTCGATTTCGCGGCCGTGGGCGCGGCGTCCTGGGCCGTGGTCGGCTACTACGGGCTGGTGGTCACCGTGGCGGCGTATCTGTTCTGGTTCTCCGGCCTGGCGCGGGTGGGCGCGGGCACGGCCGGGGTGTTCACGGCGATGATGCCCGTGAGCGCCGTGGGCCTCTCGGCCCTGGTCCTGGGCGAGGCCGTGGGCCCGGCGCACCTGGCCGGGGCCGGGCTGGTCCTGGCGGGCATCGTCTGCATCACCGCGCCCGGGCACGACCCGAGGGAAACCGCGACAATCGCCGACGGCCCGACCGCCCCGCGCGCCGCCGCAGCCCCGGAAACCGCACCGGCCAGGGCGTTTGACAAACCCTCGCCGCGTGTGGATACTCCCGCTACCGATGGATAATCGGTTCCCTTTCCACCGCAGCCCCAAGGGGGAGAATTCATGCCCAACAGGATCTACCTGCCCGAAAGCGAGATGCCCACGCAGTGGTACAACGTCCTGCCGGACCTGCCCACGCCGCTGGCCCCGCCGCTGAACCCCCAGACCCACGAGCCCGTGACGCCGGACATGCTCCGGCCCATCTTCCCGGACGCGCTCATCGAGCAGGAAATGTCCCCGCAGCGCTGGATCGACATCCCCGAAGCCGTGCAGCAGGTCTACAAGCTCTGGCGCCCCGCGCCCCTGGTGCGCGCCAAACGCCTGGAAGAGGCCATCGGCACCAAGGCCCGCATCTTCTACAAGAACGAGTCCCTGTCCCCGGCCGGGTCGCACAAGCCCAACACCGCCGTGCCCCAGGCGTACTACAACAAGATCGCCGGGGTCCGCCGCCTGGCCACGGAGACCGGAGCGGGCCAGTGGGGCACCGCCCTGTCCTTCGCCTGCCAGATGTACGGCATGCAGTGCACGGTCTACATGGTCAAGGTCAGCTACCAGCAAAAACCCTATCGCGGCATCCTGATCCGCTCCTACGGGGCCGAGGTCTTCGCCTCGCCGTCGGACAAGACCAATTTCGGCCGCCAGGTCCTGGCCGAGGACCCGGACAACACCGGCAGCCTCGGCCTGGCCATCTCCGAAGCCGTGGAGGACGCCGCCACCCACCCCGACACCAACTACGCCCTGGGCAGCGTCCTGAACCACGTGCTCCTGCACCAGACCATCACCGGCCTGGAGACCAAGAAGCAGCTGGAGATCGCGGGCATCGAGCCCGACGTGCTCATCGGCTGCGTGGGCGGCGGCAGCAACATGGCCGGGTTCACCCTGCCCTTCATCCCGGACAAGCTGGCGGGCAAGAAGCTGCGCCTGCTGGCCGTGGAGCCGCAGGCCTGCCCGACCCTGACCAAGGGCGAATTCCGCTACGATTTCGGCGATGTGGCCTGCCTGACCCCGCTGCTCAAGATGCACACCCTGGGGCACGGCTTCTACCCGCCGCCCATCCACGCGGGCGGCCTGCGCTACCACGGCGACGCGCCCATCCTCTGCAACCTCGTGGCCGAAGGGCTCATCGAGGCCGAGGCCTACTTCCAGAAGGACGTCTTCGCCGCCGGGCAGCTGTTCCTGAAGACCGAAGGCTTCCTGCCCGCGCCCGAGACCAGCCACGCCATCGCCGCCGCCATCAA
>CAYUIN010000629.1:0-1954 GCA_964444695.1 uncultured Desulfocurvus sp. | reverse complement strand
GCCCTGGACCTGGCCTCGCGCCTGCGCGAACGCGGCCTGTGGAGCCCGCGCTAGGCCGCAAAAAAGCGGCGCACCCCCGCCGAGGGATGCGCCGCGAAATATCCGTCCGCCCGCCGGGCCGGGCCTAGGCCAGCGGCAGCCGCACCGTGACCGTCGTCCCGTGGCCGTCGCCGGTCATAAGCTCCACCGCGCCGCCCATGGCCTCGGCCAGCCGCCGCGCCGCATACGTGCCCAGGCCGACGCCGTCCTCCTTGCCGTGGGTGAAGAACTTCTCGAAAAACCGCTCGCGGGCCTGCTCCGGGACCTCGCCCTCGTTGTGCACGCTGAGCGTGCAGGCCCCGTCCGACACGGCCCGCACCGTGACCTCGCGGCCCGTGGGCGAGGCGTCCAGGGCGTTGCGCACCAGGTGCGACACCACCCCGTAGCACAGCCGCCGCGAGCCCAGGACCAGCAGTTCCCGCCCCTGGCCCGGCTCCTGCCCGTCCACCAGGACGCGCACCGTCACCTCCCGGCGACGCGCCAGGTCGTCGTGGTCCCGGCAGACCTGGCCCAGGACCTCCACAAGGTCCACCGGCACCGGCCGGACCTGGTACTTGCCGGACTCCACCAGGGCCAGCGTCAGCGAGCCGTCCACCACGCGCAACAGGCGCTTGCCGCTGTCGCGGATCTCGAGCAGCAGCTTGCGCATGCCCTCGCTCAGGCCGTCCTCGTTCAGCAGCAGGTTCACCCCCGAGACGATGCCCGCCAACGGAGACCGCAGCTCGTGGCGCATGAGGCTGTCCACCTCGCCGCCGAGCATCTGGTTGATGCGCACCAGCATGTCCAGGCAACGGTCGCCGTCCGCCTCGGCCTCGGCCGTCCCGTTGCCCGCGCTCTTGCCGCACAGGTCCCTGAGCTTGTCGATGATCTCCCGAAACAGGTCGGGCTGTTGCAACACCACGCGGGCGATGTCGTTGGAGATGCGGCCGTTCATGGCCAGGAGAAGGTCGGGGGACTCACCAAGCTCGTGGGCCAGCGCCACGACTTTCTTTTCAGAAAGGGACCCGGGTTCGCCCCGCTCGATCTTGCTCAGATACGAGTGATGCACCCGAATCCGCTCGGCCACCTTGCGGATGGAGTAGCGTGGGTCCTCTCGGCACAAGGCCTCACGCCGCTCACGAATGTATTCGCCGAATAGCTTGCCCATTATGTCCCGAAGTATAGCATCCCGTTTCTCCCGGTTTCTTTGTCTATTTTGGCTACGGTACAGTAGCCACAAACGCCATGACAAGGGCGCGGCAAGAGAAAATCCCGCAGCGGTGCCGGGCTCCCAAAGATATTTGCGGCATCGAATTGCCTGTTTGCCGCACATGTCGTATGCTGGTCTGAAGGGATTACCCTCACCCCGCGCCGCCAAGGGGGCGCCAGCCCGCACGGCGCAAGGGACGCGGCCCGACCAGCGTCCGGACGCCACCCCCAGGGAGATCGACGCGCATGATGTCCAAGGAAACGTTCATCGCCTGGCTGCACAGCCACGGCACACTCACGGCGGACCTCGAATTCGATGTCCACGACTGCTTCGACGCAGCCCTGGACGCCGCAGGCGAGGCCCTGGCCGCGATGCCCGGCATCGGCCGCTTCTCCCGGCGCAAGCGCCTGGAATCCTTCACCTCGGCCTGCGCTCACCTGGACGTGCGCATCGCCGAAGGCCGCCTGGACATCTGCGAGGCCCGCGTGGCCCTGGCCCTGATGCAGGCCCTGTCCCGCACCTTCCACAAGGCCGCACAGGACTTCCTGCACCACCCGCCCGCGACCTTGGAACCCCTCCCCCAGTCCGCCCGCGACTTCCTGGCCGCCAACACCGACTCCTTCTCCCCCCTCGTGGTCGGCTGAGGCGCGGGGCGGTCGCGGTCGCGAAGGAGAATGCCTCCGGCGGCTGGGGCTCCGCCCCGGACCCCGCTCAAGGGAATAATCC
>CAYUIN010000628.1:1658-1956 GCA_964444695.1 uncultured Desulfocurvus sp. | reverse complement strand
TCCCGGTTTCTGCCGAGGAAGGCTTCAATGGGCTCCCTCCGCTCGATTTAGGTGGTTGTAAAATTCAGGGCTCGTGATATCGATGCGACTATTTTCTGACATAATGTCTATTTTGGATTTATGGTTCGGATTGAAGAATATATGCTCACGCCCCGCGCAGCTTCTTGTACGCCCCGATCAGGCCGTTCATGGAGCCGTCGTGGGTGGTCGGGGTTTCGTCGGTCTTCAGCTCCGGCAGGATCGCGCTGGCCAGTTTCTTGCCCAGCTCCACGCCCCACTGGTCGAAGGAATTGATGTT
>CAYUIN010000628.1:0-1648 GCA_964444695.1 uncultured Desulfocurvus sp. | reverse complement strand
AAATCTTGTGCTCGTAGAGCGCAATCAGCGTGCCCAGCGTCCTCGGGGTCAGGCGCATGTACAAAAAGCTCGACGACGGGCGGTTGCCCGCGAAACTCTTGTGCGGCAACAGGCGCGCCACCTCCAGCTCGTCCTTGCCCTCGGCCCGCAACGCCGCCTCCGTCTCCTCCAGGTCCCGGCCGCGCATCAAGGCCTCGGTCTGCGCCAGGAAGTTCGACACCAACACCTCATGATGCCCGCCCACTACGTTGAGCGGCTGCGCCGCACACAAAAAGTCGCACGGCACCAGCTTCGTGCCCTGATGCAACAGCTGGTAGAACGCATGCTGCCCGTTCGTCCCGGGCTCGCCCCAGATCACCGGACCCGTGCCGTAGTCCACCAGCGTCCCGGCCAGCGTCGCGCTCTTGCCGTTGGACTCCATGTCCCCCTGCTGGAAATACGCCGGGAACCGGTCCAGATACTGGTCGTACGGCAGGATCGCATGCGTGCCGCAACCGAAGAAATTGTTGTACCACACCCCGAGCAGCGCCATGATCACCGGGATGTTCTCCCCAAGCGGCGCCTCGCGGAAATGCTCGTCCGCCTCGTGCGCGCCCGCCAGCAGCTCCTCGAACCGGTCCATGCCCACGCTGAGCGCGATGATCAGCCCGATGGCCGACCACAGCGAATACCGGCCGCCCACCCAGTCCCAGAACTCGAACATGTTCGCCGGGTCGATGCCGAACGCCGCAACACCCTCCGCGTTCGTCGAAAGCGCCACGAAATGCCGGGCCACGTCCGCCGCCTTGGCCCCGCCTTCCAGGAACCAGCGCTTGGCCGACTGGGCGTTCATCATCGTCTCCTGCGTCGTGAACGTCTTGGAGGCGATGATGAACAACGTCGTCTCCGGGTTCAGCCGCCGCAGCGTCTCGTGAATATGCGTCCCGTCCACGTTGGAGACGAAATGCGGCACGGGCCCGTCCGCATAATGCGCCAGCGCCCGGCAGACCATCTGCGGCCCCAAATCCGAACCGCCGATGCCCACGTTCACCACGTCCGTGATCCGCCGCCCCGTGTAGCCCAGCCACGCGCCGCCACGCACCGCCTGCGTGAACTCCCGCATCTTCGCCAAGACCGCCAAGACACCGGGCATCACGTCCTCGCCGTCCACCAGCACCGGCCGACCGGAACGGTTGCGCAAGGCCGTGTGCAACACCGCCCGGCCCTCCGTGGCGTTGATCCGCTCCCCGGCGAACATCGCCGCGCGCCGCGCCGGAACCTCCGCGAACTCCGCAAGCTCCACCAACAGCTCCAACGTCCGCTCCGTGGCCCGATGCTTGGAATAGTCGAACAAAAGATCCCCAAGCCACAACGAGAAACGCCCGAACCGCTCCGGATCCCGGGCGAACAGCTCCCGCATGTGCAGCGAGGACATCTCGCGGTAATGCTCCTCAAGCGCCTTCCACGGCCCGGACAACACGATGGAACCCATGGCAACCCCCTCACGGTTCTATAACTATCCGCCACCTTGGTCGAATTCACATGCCAAGTCAATCACCACCCGCCGACGGCGGCGCGGCGCGGCGCGAGAGGAAGGCCTCCGGCGGCTGGGCTCTGCCCAGACCCGCTTAAGGGGATAATCCCCTTAAGAATCCTTACATTGGGCCGC
>CAYUIN010000627.1:0-1969 GCA_964444695.1 uncultured Desulfocurvus sp. | reverse complement strand
ATCCGACTGAGCTACGAGCCCACGCTGTGAGGAAACGGTTTCTAAGCTCCTTCGCCGTGAAGGTCAAGGAAGAAATTGCGGCGGCGGGGATTTTTTTCGGATGCCGAAGGCGGGCGCCGAGAAAGAGGGCGTGGTGTCCCCGGGCGGGCCGGGGCTGCCGGACGTGCCGGGAAGGGGCGGGACCTGGCCCATGGATTGTCTTGACCTTTGAGGCGGGCTCTGGGATGCTGGGCCCAACGGATAACCATTTTCCATAAATATGAAGAACACGCAAGACACGCATGTTTCGCCCGGCCACGCGGCGCGGGCGCGCCTGGAAACCGTTCTGGCGCGATTGCGCGAACGGGTGCGGCGCATCACCCCGCAGCGCCTGGCCATCCTGCGCGTGCTGGCCGCCAGCGAGGGGCATCCCTCGGTGGAGCAGGTGCACCGCGCCATCCTCGGGGAATTCCCCACCACCAGCCTGGCCACCGTGTACAAGACCATCGCCCTGCTGCGCGAACAGGGCGAGATCCTGGAGCTGGAATTCAGCGAACTGGGCAACCGCTTCGACGGCGCCAAGCCCTACCCGCACCCCCACGTCATCTGCCGCAAATGCGGAGCCATCGTGGATTCCGACGTCGTGGAACTGGACGAGCTGACCCGGCGCATCGCCGCCGAGACGGGCTTTTCCATCACCCACCACCGTCTGGATTTCTACGGCCTGTGCCCCGACTGCCGCGCCTGATTTTTTTTGGGCACCTGGACAGAATGATTCTTAGCTGATAATCATTCTCCATAAGAGGTGAACTTTCGGCGACCCGAGATCGTTTTTGGAAATGGGGTCGCAATAGTGCCGCCGATGTGTCATGAAGGGGGAAACCCGCGACTGGATCGCGGTGTAGAATCGGTAAAAACCCTGTCGCCGACCGGAAATGACCGGAGAGAGACCCGGACAGCGCGCGCCAACACGACGCCGGGCCCCTCCCCAAAGGTCGGCTGGACTCAACCACAAGGAGACCGGCCATGTCAAAAAAGAAAAACACCCTGACCAACGCCTTCGGCGCGCCCGTGGGCGATGACCAGAACTCCATGACCGCCGGGCCGCGCGGCCCGGTGCTGCTGCAGGACATGCAGCTCATCGAGAAGCTGGCCCACTTCGACCGCGAGCGCATCCCCGAACGGGTGGTCCACGCCAAGGGCGCGGGCGCCTACGGGTACTTCGAGGTCACGGCGGACGTGACCAAGTACACCAAGGCCAAGTTCCTCTCCAAGGTGGGCAAGAAGACCGAGGTCTTCGCGCGCTTCTCCACCGTGGGCGGCGAGAAGGGCTCCGCCGACGCCGAGCGCGACCCGCGCGGCTTCGCGGTGAAGTTCTACACCGAGGACGGCAACTACGACATGGTGGGCAACAACACCCCCGTGTTCTTCATCCGCGACCCGCTCAAGTTCCCGGACTTCATCCACACCCAGAAGCGCAACCCTGGCACGAACCTCAAGGATCCCGACATGTTCTGGGACTTCCTGTCCCTGACTCCGGAGTCCATCCACCAGGTGACGGTGCTGTTCTCCGACCGGGGCACCCCGGCCACGTACCGCCACATGAACGGCTACTCCAGCCACACCTACAAGTGGTACAACGCCAAGGGCGAATATTTCTGGGTGCAGTACCACTTCAAGACCGACCAGGGCATCAGGAACCTCACCGGCCCCGAGGCGGCGGCCATGTGCGGCAAGGACCCGGACCACGCCACCCGCGACCTGTTCGCGGCCATCGAGCGCGGTGACCATCCGTCCTGGACCCTGGAGATGCAGATCCTCTCGCCCCAGCAGGCCAAGGACTTCAAGTGGGACCTGTTCGACATCACCAAGGTCTGGCCGCATTCCGAGGTCCCGCCCATCACCGTGGGCAAGCTGGTGCTCAACCGCAACCCCGTGAACTACTTCGCCGAGGTGGAGCAGGCCGCGTTCTGCCCCAGCGTGCTGGTGC
>CAYUIN010000626.1:0-1984 GCA_964444695.1 uncultured Desulfocurvus sp. | reverse complement strand
AGTCGCGGGGGTTGGGCACCCCGTCGGTGTAGTCGGGGAAGTCCAGCTTTTCGCGGCCCAGGATGCGGCAGAGCTGGTCCACCCAGCCGGCCTCCTCCACGCCGGGATCGGAGACCACGAAGATCTTGGACGCGCCCAGCTGGCGCGCGCAGACCCCGGCATACTCCAGGCTGCCGCGGCCGAAGATGATCTCGGGCAAGGTGAACTTGTAGATATCCATGATCCCCGTCCTTCCGGTTGAGGTGTGACCACGATCCTGGGGCTTACAAGTATCGGGCCAACAACTGGTTGAGGAATAAGGCAGACCGCAGGGTCGCGCCGAAACCGGAGGGTGCCGGGCGTAGCCCCCAAGGCGCGGGTCGTTCTCTGCGGAACTTAACGTCCCCACGCCGATCCAGTCAACGGCCCCTGACACAAGGGCCGCGCCCATTCCGGCCTAGGGTATATCATTCTGACCCAACTGGCCGCCCAGCATGGATCATTGTGACACGCACCCCTGGGTCCCCAGCCCCCTCCCCCACCCGTCCAGGGCATGGCCCTGAGGGGCGTCGAGCAACATCATCCAACTAATATCATAGACGAATTCCATGTTTCGGCAACGCGCCCTCGCTGCCTGCGCGGGAAGGGAAAAAGACTGGCCTGCAACTTGCTATGAGGTGGGTCATGTCAGCGACCAAAATGTTACACTTGCATTGCAACAATATTATGAGAACCGGCAAAGCTATGTATTCGGGCAACTGAATATTTCAGTATCGACCGAATACATGAAAACCCATATACTCTATTCACTCCACTTCTACTTCATTGGGAGGCTACTATGAAATCGTTCGTGATGCATGAGATCGGCAAAGTCGGGATCATGGACAAGCCCATCCCCGTTGCCGGCCCCACTGGTGCCGTTGTGAAGACGACCAAGGCCCTGGTTTGCACGTCCGACGTGCACACCGTGGCCGGCGCCATCGGCCCCCGCAAAAACCTGACCCTGGGCCACGAGGCCATGGGCGTGATCCACGAACTGGGCAGCGAGGTCAAGGGCTTCAAGGTCGGCGACCGCGTCGTGCTCAACGCCATCACCCCGTGTTATCAGTGCCACAACTGCCAGCGCGGTTTCACCTCTCAGTGCGAGCAGATGTGCGGCGGCTGGAAGTACGCCAACGTCAAGGACGGCAGCTTCGCCGAGTACTTCCACGTCAACGACGCCAAGGCCAACCTGGTCAAGGTTCCCGAAGGGTTGTCCGACGAGAAGGCCCTGTACACCTGCGACATGATCCCCACCGGCTTCATGGGCGCCGAGAACGCCAGCATCCCGCTGGGCGGCACCGTGGTCATCTTCGGCCAGGGGCCCGTGGGCCTCATGGCCACCGCCGGCGCCCGCCTGCTGGGCCCGGGCCTGCTGATTACCGTGGAGACCGATCCCAAGCGCGCCGAGCTGTCCAAGTACTTCGGCGCCGACGTGGTCATCGACTTCATGAAGTGTAACGCCGTGGAAGAGGTCAAGAAGCTGACCGACGGCGGCGACGGTACGGACTCCGCCATCGAATGCCTGGGCGCCCAGATCACCTTCGAGAACTGCATCAAGGCCACCCGTCCCGGCGGCACCATCGCCAACGTGGGCTACCACGGCTCGGGCGACTACGTGAAGATCCCCCGCAACGAATGGGGCTTCGGCATGTCCGACAAGACCATCCGCACCGGCCTCTGCCCCGGCGGCAGCGAGCGCATGAGCCGCCTGCTGCGCCTGCTGGTGAACGGCCGCATCCCGGATCCCACCGTGCTGACCACGCACACCTTCGGCTTCAAGGACGTCGAGAAGGCCTTTGCCCTTATGGCCAGCAAGGAAGACGGCGTGATGAAGCCCATGGTGGTCTTCGACTAGCAAGGAAATCGGCAATTAGCCTGAATCATTGTCAACTATTTAATCAGTGAAATCTATTGACCATTTTACAGGCCGTATTATTCTCGCTAGAAATATATACGGCCTGTA
>CAYUIN010000625.1:0-1985 GCA_964444695.1 uncultured Desulfocurvus sp. | reverse complement strand
CGCATCGTGATGATCATGGAGCGTTTTGGTATGTTCTGGTCAGTTATGGTTTCCGAAGGACCTAACAAGCACCAATTCTTACAATATCACCTTGACCTCCCGGGTCTAATATGATGCTCTGAGCATAATAAAAGGCCATGCCGCAGGGGCATGGCGCGCTCCGCCGGGAAGGGCGGCGCGCAGGGAGCGCGGCCCCCATCCGGCCGCGCCGGGGAGGAAGCGTAGCCACGAGAGGGGGTGCGCATGATGAAGTCCGTTCCGGTACGCGAGGCGGTGGGCATGGTCCTGTGCCACGACATGACCCGCATCGTTCCCGGCCAGTCCAAGGGCCCCGCCTTCCGCAAGGGCCACGTCGTCACCGAGGACGACATCGTCCCGCTCCTGGAGATCGGCAAGGAACACGTCTACGTGCTCACGCTGGACCGGGGGCAGATCCACGAAAACGAAGCCGCCGAGCGCATCGCCCGCGCCGCCGCCGGGCAGGGGCTGACCCCGACCCCGGTCTGCGAGGGCCGCGTGAACCTGCGCGCCGCCCCGGGGCTGCTGCGGGTCGACGTCGCCGCGCTGGACGCCATCAATTCCATAGAAGATGTGGTCCTGGCCACGCTGCACACAGGCCAGCAGATCACCGCCCCGCGCGACGTGGCGGGCACCCGCGTGGTGCCGCTGGTGGTGGACGAGGCCGTGGTGGCCCGGGTGGAGGCCATCTGCGCGCAGCACTACCCGGTCATCGAGGTCAAGCCCTTCCGCCCCCTGCGGGTGGGCGTGGTGACCACGGGCAGCGAGGTCTACTCCGGGCGCATCGAGGACAAGTTCGGCCCCGTGGTGCGCGAGAAGTTCCGCGCCCTGGGCTCCACCGTCGTCGGCCAGCGCTTTTGCAGCGACGACCCGGACATGACCCGCGACGCCATCCTGTCCTTCATCGCCGAGGGCGCGCAGCTGGTGGTGGTCACGGGCGGGATGTCCGTGGACCCGGACGACCGCACGCCCACGGCCATCCGCAGCACCGGGGCCGAGGTCGTGACCTACGGCGCGCCGACCTTCCCCGGGGCCATGTTCCTGCTGTCCTACCTGGGCGAGGTGCCCGTGCTCGGGCTGCCGGGCTGCGTCATGTACCACCGCGCGAGCATCTTCGACCTGGTGGTGCCGCGCATCCTGGCCGGGGAGCGCCCCACCCGCGCCGACATCACGACCATGGGCCACGGCGGGTTCTGCGCCGGGTGCGGCGAGTGCCGCTACCCGGTCTGCCCGTTCGGCAAATAGAACGATCACCCGACCCCGGAAAGGGGCCAAAGCACGGGGCCCCGGAGCCCCACAACAGCACGGAGGCGACCCATGATCAAACTGACCCTCAACGTCAACGGCGTGGACCGCATGGTCCTGGCCGACCCCGAAAGCTCCCTGGCGCACTACCTGCGCGAAGGCCTCGGGCTGACCAGCGTCAAGATCGGCTGCAACACCGGCCAGTGCGGCAGCTGCTCGGTCATCGTGGACGGCAAGGTCGTGCGCTCCTGCTCGCGCAAGATGGGCAAGATGCAAAACGGCATGGCCGTGACCACCGTGGAAGGCATCGGCACCCCGCAGGAACTGCACCCGGTGCAGCTGGCCTGGATCGCCCACGGCGGCGCCCAGTGCGGCTTCTGCACCCCGGGCTTCATCGTCTCGTCCTACGCCCTGCTGGAAGAAAACCCCAACCCCAGCCGCGAGGACGTGCGCGACTGGTTCCAGAAGCACCGCAACGCCTGCCGCTGCACCGGCTACAAGCCGCTGGTGGACGCCGTGATGGACGCCGCCGCCGTGCTGCGCGGGGACATGAAGCGCGAGGACCTGTTGTTCAAGATCCCCGCCGACGGCCGCATCTGGGGCACCAAGTACCCGCGTCCCACCGCCGTGGCCAAGGTCACCGGCACCCTGGACTACGGGGCGGACCTGGCCCTGAAGATGCCCGAGAACACCCTGCGCTGCGCCCTGGTCCAGGCCGAGGT
>CAYUIN010000624.1:0-1986 GCA_964444695.1 uncultured Desulfocurvus sp. | reverse complement strand
GAGGAGTCCAGGTCGCCGTGCTTCACGCCGTCGCCGCCGCCGCCGAAGAAGTGGCAGGTGCCGCAGTTGTTGCGCTCGGGCCGCCCGATGTTCTGGGCCACGGCGTTGAGGTCCGGCGGCTGGAAGGTCTTCTTGGGGCCGAACTTGGTGGGTTCGGTCACGGGGTAGCCCGCCTTGGTGGGGAACTTCTCGTAGGTCCCGGTGGTGTCGTGGCAGACCAGGCAGTCCACCTTGGCCGGGTCGGAGAAGTCGAAATTCTGGTCCTTCCAGCCGTAGCCCGCGTGGCACGAGGTGCAGCGCGGTTCGTTGGAGAGGATGGAGATGCAGAAGTTGTTGGTGACCAGCCCGCCCTTGCCCATGCGCGCGGCGGGGTCGGCCTTGGGGTCGATCCAGGTCCAGTGGATGGTCTTGTGGAACTGGGCGGCTGCCTCGGTGTGGCAGGTCAGACAGGCCCGGGTCACGTCCTCGGGGCCGGCGAACTGCTGCTTGAGGACTTCGTGCTTGGAGTGGTCCGAGGTGATCCAGAGCTGGCGCTCCTTCACGGCCTGGCGGGCCAGGGCCCGGCCGGGCGCGTCGTCGCCGCCCTGGGCCGGTACCGCCGTGTCCGGAGTCTGGCCTTCGGCGGCCAGGGCGCCGGTCCCCGGCGAAGCCATGACGAGAAGAAGAAGCGCCATGAGCGCCCAAAGGCGCAAAGGCATGGTCCGGTGCATGTGCACACCCCCTGCTGCTGAGGTTATCCGCCCGGCCCCGAAGCTCCCTGTGGGGCCGTGCGTTCCATCCAGCGCGAGGGCGTGCGCCCCCGCGCCTATTTCCCGTGATCGCAGTCTTCGTAGTGAATCTGCGACAAGGTGATGGAGTCGAGGATCGCGTTCATGGCGTTGGTCGCCTCGACCCATACGCTGCGCACGCTGCACTTGTCGCTGCGCCCGCAGATGCGCTCGTCTCCCACGCAGTCCGTGAGGTTGATCCCGCCTTCGAGCAGGCGCACCACCTCGCCCACGGTGATCTCCGCCGGGGGCCGGGTCAGCATGTGCCCGCCCTTGGGACCGCGCACGCTCTCCAGGTAGCCGCCGCGCTTGAGCGGCCGGATCAGCTGTTCCAGATACTTGACCGACACCCCCAGGCGTCCGGAGACTTCGCTCACCGAGACCGGCTTGCCGTTGCTGTTCTCGGCGATGTCCAGAAGCATCCTGGTTCCGTAGCGGCTGCGCGTAGACAGTTTCATCATCAAACTCCATGCAAGTACTTGAACGCCCTGGGTTTTGCCCAAGGACGACGGTGCCGCGCCTTCCCTCCCGGTCCCACCCGGGGGCGGCGTCAGGAGCGACGATACCGACTTGCATGACGTTTTCCAACCTTTTTCCCCAAAAATTTGTAGGACATTAAAATAATCTGCTACCGAAATGGCGGGAACCAGGCGGGAAATCCCGCGTGCTCCCTGCGCCGCAACGCTTTTTACCGGCTACCCGGCCTGCCTCCCGGCGGACGGGGCGTCCCGGGGCGCGGCTGCGGGGCGTCCGGCCCCGGTGCGGGCGTAGGGTTCACGCCCGCGCAGCCGGGCCCACAGGGCGGCCAGGCCGAAGCCCATGGCCGCGCCCAGGTGCGTCCAGTCCACGAGCATCACCAGGTCCGGCGCCAGCCAGACGCCGTGCATGTTCTTGGCCACGCGCACCAGCCCCGTGAGCACGACCACGGCCAACAGGGCGATGCGGGCCAGGCCGCTGGGGCTCGGGCGCCCGGCGGCGCCGCCCAGGGCCCGGGCGGTCCAGGCCCCGGCCAGCGCCAGCAGCACGGCCGCCGCCACGTAGTGCAGGGTGTGGGTGAAGAAGAAGTCGGCGGTCCAGCCCAGGCCGGGCACGTCGGCGATGTAGTAGCGCTTGAAGATGGGCATCTGGGCCATGCCGGACACGGCCAGCACCGCGCAGGCGGCGAGCCAGGTCCAGGCCAGGGGCGAGCGGGGGCGTCTAGGCATCGTCGCCCTCCTTG
>CAYUIN010000623.1:0-1986 GCA_964444695.1 uncultured Desulfocurvus sp. | reverse complement strand
CCGGTCCTTTTTCGTATCGGTTTGTCGGCCTAGAAGGGGGGCACGATGCTGTAGCCCAGGAAGCCCTTGGTGGTGTAGCGGATGCCGACGTAGAAGGCCAGGACGATGAAGATCAGCTTGAGGACCTTGTCCGGGATGTACTTGGAGGTGCGCGGGCCGATGGTGGAACCGATGACGATACCCACCAGCTCGGCGCCGATCAGGCCCCACTCCACCGGGGTGCTCTTGATGAACATGTAGGAGAAGATGGAGTTGACCATGCCGATGAAGACCGCCAGGGCGGAGGTGCCGGCCACCAGGTACATGGGCAGGCCCGCCACGGAGGTCAGGAACGGCACGAGCAGGAAGCCGCCGCCGACGCCCAGGAAGGAGGCCAGCGAGGCGATGACGAAGCCGCCGATGACGGGGATCAGGGGGTTGAAGGAGAACTCCACGCCGAAGAAGGAGAATTCGCAGCGGGTGGGGGTGAAGGACTTGACCTTCACGCCCTGGGCGGCGATGTCCATGGTGCCGGACTTGACGCTGTCCTGGAAGGCCTTGGCGGCAGCCTTGGCTTCCTTCTTCTTCTCCTGGGCGCCGGGGGTCATCTCGTAGGTCAGGTAGCAGCCCAGGAACAGGACGAACAGGCCGAAGTAGCCGAGGTACTGCTTGAGGCTGATCTTGCCGGCGGTGAGCCAGGGCACGAGCAGGGAGCCGACGGTGGAGCCGATGGCCAGGGCGATGCCCAGGGGCAGCACCAGGCGGCCGGCCTTGTAGTAGTTGAAGGAGGACAGACCCGCGGAGCAGCCCACCAGCCACTGGTTGGACACGCGGATGGAGTCGGTCACGATCTTGTTGAGCTTCATGTCCTTGCCCAGGCCCTTGGCGTAGTCGCCCAGGCCGTAGATCGTGATGTGGCCGACACCGGCCATGATGCCGCCGAAGGCGCCGACGGTGGAGAAGATCCAGCCCACCCAGATGGCCCAGACCAGGCCGATGTACCAGGCGGTCTGCGGAGCGCCGGGGATGCCCATGTAGCCGGGCGTGTCACCGGCGGAGATCTTGCCGGCATCGGTCGCCTGTTGGATCGCGTCGGTCAGGGTGTCCGCCAGCGCGCTGTGCTGCGTCAGCAGGACCGCCGCCACGGCCACCAGGGCCAACAGCAGAAATTTCTTGTGCCTCATTGTGTTGCCACCCTCCTGAAGTGTTTGAAAATGTTTACCAAAGCTCGTCCCGACTAGCGGAGCACCTTTTTCATGAGCATCTTCTGCCCATGGGCCTCACGCGTCTTGGCGCTCTGCTCGTTGGGATTGACGAAACGCAGGGCGTGCGTGGTGCAGGCCGTGACGCAGGCGGGGCGCTCGCCCCGGTCGATGCGGTCCATGCACAGATCGCACTTGATGACCTTTCCGGCGGCCTCGTCCCACTGGGGGATGTCCCAGGGGCAGGCCACGATGCAGGCCTTGCAGCCCACGCACAGGTCGCGCTGGACGTAGACGATGCCGTCCTCTTCCCGGCGGACCATGGCCTCGGTGGGGCAGGCCGCGACGCACCAGGGCTGCTCGCAATGGAAGCAGGGCATGAACAGGTTCATCATCTTCGGTTTGCCCCCGGCCTTGCCGAGGGGACCGACGGTGATCATCTGCCCCAGCTTGGCGCCGACCGGGACCTTGTTCTTCTGCTTGCAATGCACTTCACAGGCGTTGCAGCTGATGCAACGGTCCTGGTCGAGTTTGAACAGATACTTGCTCACCTTGTCTTCACCTCCGCTTGGGCTGTGGCGACGCGTCTGCCCGACGGCGGGCCGCGCGTACACCTCGATGGTATTGAACGTAAACCAGGAAACCATGTCCCGGTCCAACGAATCCCAGTGCTTGTGATTTATTTAACACAAGCAGATTTTCCTCTTGCCCCGGGGGCCCGGGCCAGGACGGCAAAAAATGGAAATACAAGTGGTTGCGAGATGATCCCATCCCAAGGCACCGCTCCCCTCCCCCCGGACGGGCG
>CAYUIN010000622.1:0-1987 GCA_964444695.1 uncultured Desulfocurvus sp. | reverse complement strand
CCTCGGTGAACGAGCTGGTGGCGGCGCTGACGGGCTCCTTGTAGTGCCTGGTCAGGGCGCTGCGGTGGTACGCGCAGCAGCCCTGGGAGCCATGGCTGTGCGGCAGGCACCCGTGGATGCCGAGCGCCGCGTACATGGCGCCGATGGGCTGGCAGGTCTTGGCCGGGTTGATGGTCAAGGCCTTGCGGTCAGCCACTTCTTTGGGGGTGTGTCTCAGTAGCATGTCGGTATCCTTCGCAAGTTGCGTGAGTGTCGCTTATTCCCAGACGTAGGCGGCCGAGAGCTCGGGGTTCTCCTGCCAGGGGGCCTTCATGTAGCCCCAGACCTTGCTGCTCGTGAGGCGGTCGATCTCGCGGTAGAAGTTGATCGCGCCCTTGAACCCGGCGTAGGGGCCGCCGGAGTCGTAGCTGTGCAGCTGCTTCATGGGCACGCCCAGCTTCTGGATGGAGAACTTCTCCTTGATGCCCGCGCAGAACACGTCGGGCTTCAAGAGTTCCACCAGCTTCTCGGCCTCGTACTGGTTGAGGTCGTCGATGATCAGCGTGCCCTTGTCCATGTCGGGGATGATGCCGTCGTAGTGCTTGAACTTGTACCCGGCGTCCTCGAGCGTCTTGACCTCTTCGGGCTTCTTGCGCGGGTTGTAGTCCGTGGGGTGCGCCTCGACCTCGATCTCCTCGATGTTGCGCGAGTCGGCGTCCACCTTCAGGTCGGGGATGATGTGGCGTCCCTCGTAGTCGTCGCGGTGGGCGAATTCGTACCCGGCGGACAGGGTCTTCATGCCCATCTCGGCGAACAGGTCCTGGTAGTGGTGGGCGCGCGAGCCGCCCACGAAGAGCATCGCGGTCTTGCCATCGGTGCGGGTGCGCACGTCGGCGGCCACGCTCTGGACCTCGGGCATCTCCTCGGCGATGACGGCGTCCACGCGCTCGATGAGGGTCTTGTCGCCGAAGTACTGGGCGATCTTGCGCAGGGACTTGGCGGTGGACTCGGCGCCGATGAAGTTCACCTTGATCCACGGGATGCCGTACTTGGTCTCCAGCATGTCGGCCACGTAGTTGATGGACCGGTGGCACATCACGCAGTTCAGGTCGGCGACGTGGGCCGAGGCGAACTGGTCGTAGGTCGAGTTGCCGGAGAAGGTGGCGATGTTGGAGATGCCGCACTTCTTGAGGATGCGGTCGATCTCGAAGCCGTCGCCGCCGATGTTGTACTCGCCGAGCAGGTTGATCTTGTACTCGCCGGGCTTGGGCGCGTCGTTGGAGCCGACCACGTGGCGGAAGATCTGGTTGTTGGCGATGTGGTGACCGGCGGACTGGGAGACGCCCTTGTAGCCCTCGCAGGAGAAGGCGAAGACGTTGCAGTCGCCGAACTTCTCCTTCATCTTCCTGGCCACGGCGTGGATGTCGTCGCCGATCAGGCCCACCGGGCAGGTGGCGAAGATCGCGATGCTCTTGGGATGGAAGATGTCGTAGGCTTCCTGGATGGCCGCCTCGAGCTTCTTCTCGCCGCCGAAGATGATGTCCTGGTCCTGCATGTCGGTGCTGAAGCAGTACGGCATGTAGTTCTCGGCGCCCTCGGCGGAGGCGTCGGTCTGGTTGCGGCGGGTGAGCCAGGAGTAGAAGCCGCAGCCGATGGGCCCGTGGGTGATGTTCACGATGTCGCGGGTCGGGCCCAGGATGACGCCCTTGCAGCCGGCGTAGGTGCAGCCGCGCATGGTGATGATGCCGGGGATGGTGCGCACGTTGGCCATGATCTCCGGGGCGCAGCCCTCCTGGCCCTCGCCCACGGCCACGATCTGCTTGGCCCGCTTGCGGGCCACCTTGGGCGGGTACTTGCTGATGATCTCCGCCCGGACCTCTTCCGGGGTGGGCAGAGCCTTCTTCTTCTTGGTAGTCGCCATATCGGTTCCTCGTCTCCTTTCTCTGTGGCGTCCCCGGCCGGCGGCGCGGGGCGGGAAAGGTTTTTTACAAAAACACCAAGGTGTTTT
>CAYUIN010000621.1:0-1989 GCA_964444695.1 uncultured Desulfocurvus sp. | reverse complement strand
CAGCAGGGTCTCAAAGCCCGGCTCGGCGGCCAGGTGACGCATCAGGTACAGCACCTGGCGCTGCCCGCCGCGCCCCGGGGCTGCCCCCTGGCCGCCCGCGCCAGGGAGGAGGGGCTGTGCGTCTGCGCCCTGGCCGGGCGCTTCGAATGGCACCCCGGCAGCATCCTGACGCTTCGCCGCCTGATCGTCAGCGAGCAAATCGACATCGTCCACACGCACTGCGCGCGCAGCGCCTCGCTGGGCGCCGTGCTGCGCCGCCTGACCGGGGTCCGCCTGGTGCATTCGCGCCGCGTGTCCTATCCCATCAAATACGGCTGGAGCCGCACCAAGTACCTGATGGCCGACGCCGTGGCCTGCGTCAGCCGCGAGATCGCGGTGCGCGCGGCCATGGGCGGAGTGTCCGAGGCGCGGCTGCGGGTCATCCACAGCGGCATCGACCCCGCGCGCTACGCCGCCGCCGCAGCGGCCGCTCCGCCGGACGCCGCGCACCCGGTGCTGTCGCTCATCGGCGCGCTGACGCGCCAGAAGGGCCACGAGGTCTTCCTGCGGGGCCTGGCCGCGTTGGCCGGGCGCCGTCCGGAGCTGGACTGGCGGGCCGTGGTGGCGGGCGAGGGCCCGCTGATGGACCCGCTGCGGTCCCTGGCCGAGGAGCTGGGCATCGCCGGGCGGGTGGAGTTCGCGGGCTACCGCGAGAGCGGCGAGGTCCTGGCCGGGAGCACCCTCGTCTCCGTGCCCAGCGTGGACGGCGAGGGGTCCAGCGCCTCCATCAAGGAAGGCTGGGCCGCGCTGCGTCCCGTGGTCTGCTCGGACCTGCCGTCCAACCTGGAACTGGTGGTCTCCGGCGAGAGCGGGCTGATCTTCCCCAACGCCCGGCCCGAGGCCCTGGCGACCTGCTGGGAGCGCCTGCTGGGCCTGGACGGCGGCGACGGCGCGGCCCTGCGCGCGGCCCTGGTGCGCGGCGGCAGCGAGCGCCTGGCCAGCTTCACGGACACGGCCATGGCCCGCAGCTATATGGACCTCTACGCCGGCCTTCCGCCCCGCTAGGGCCGACCGCCGCCCGCCCCCCGCACACGCGGCAAGACGCCCGCGTTCCCAAGGGAGCGCGGGCGTCTTGTCGTTGCGGCGCGGGCCGGCCGGCGCCTATTGCGGCGCGGATTGGGGCGCGGCGTCCACGGGGCGGACGCCGTCCAGCAGCCAGCTGGTGCCGGGGGTCTGCACGAAGCGCCAGATCTCGCGGACCTGCTCGGTGTGGTTGGAGGACAGGTCCTTCTCGTTGAACTCGTAGTACACCGAGGCCTCCTCGGCGCCGCCGCCCAGGGAGCGGACCTCCACCAGGCCGGTGTTCACGGAAAGGATCTCGTGGCGCGGGGGGCGGGCCTCCATCTGCGCCCGGCGGCGGAATTCCTCCATGCCGTCCTCGGTGCAGAACTGGCGCAGGTCCATCAGGTCGCGGGCGTTCCAGGCGCCGCGGATGCGCACGCTGAAGGCCTGGGCCCCGCGCAGGAACTCCCGCTCGTCGAAGCCCTCGGGCAGGGCGCCGGTCCCGGCGGCCTCGGGCGGCACGTCCTCGCGGGCCAGGGCGGTGGAGGGCACGTCCTTGGGCGCGGGCGCGGGCTGGGCCTGCGCGTCGGACTGCTCCTGGCCGGGGACGTAGGCCACGTCCTGGACCTCGGGCCGGTCGGAGTCGTCCTTGGGGCGCTGGTCCTCGCTGCGCAGCATGTCCCAGGTGCGCTGGGCGCGCTGGTAGGCGTCGTTGGCTTGGCGGCGGTTCTCTTCGGGCGGCGTGGGGCGGCCCTGGCCCGGGCCCTGGCCCGGACCGCGCCGGTCCATGGGCCCGCCGGGGCGGCCGCCTCGGCGGCGGATGGCGCCGATGACGATATAGATCACGATGCCGATGAGCAGTATGTCCAGGGGCGTAAGCTTCATTGTCCTTCCTTTGGGGCCAGGCGTGGCCGGTTTCCAACCTACCTCCGCCGGGCGCCGGGCGCA
>CAYUIN010000620.1:0-2004 GCA_964444695.1 uncultured Desulfocurvus sp. | reverse complement strand
CGTCCACGCGGCCCTTGTAGGTCACGATGCCGGTCTTGAACTGCGGGGTCTCGAACACGAAGGAGGACTTGCCCACCAGCTGCATTTCATTGGGAATCAGCACGTCGTCGAACTCCTGGTAGGAGCCGACCGGGGAGGTCATGGGCGCGGCGGGGGCGGCCACGGGCTCGGAGGAACCGCCGCTCGGGTGGTCCTGCAGCACGGACTGGCAGCCGGATACGGCCAGCAAGGCAACCATTGCCAGGGTGGCGAGAAAAATTTTATGCATGTCTCCTCCTTTGGGGATAGGACTTCGTGAGGCGCCCGTGCGGGCCCCGCGCAGCGGGCCTGCGGCGTCATCTGACGGGGCATCCTACCCGAGACCGTAGCGAAATTCAATGAAGTTGGGCCGCTGCCCAGGGCCGGGAACGGGCCGCCACGCAGCCGGGCCGGACCAGGCGCCCCAACGAAAAATACACGGAATTACAAAACGATATGAAAGAGATACCCAAGGAATTCAGGCTCGAGTCCTTTTCCTACGAGCTGCCCGAGGAGCGCATCGCCCAGAGCCCGGCCCAGCGCCGCGACGCCTCGCGCCTGCTGGTGCTGGACCGGCGCAGCGGGCGGACGTCCCTGGACACCTTCGCCTCCGTGGCCGAGCTGATCCCGGCCGGGGCGCTGGTGGTGGCCAACAATTCCAAGGTCCTCCCGGCGCGGCTGTACGGCCACAAGGCCAGCGGCGGGCGCGTGGAATTCCTGCTGCTCACCCCGCTGCCCCTGGTCCTGGACGCCGCCGAGCAGGGCCCGGACGGCTGGGCCGGGACCGAGGTCGTGGGCCTGCTGCGCGCCTCCAAGGCCCCAAAGCCCGGCGACGTGGTGACCTTCGGCGAGGACCTGCGCCTGACCGTGCGCGGGCGCGGCGAGTTCGGCCGCTGCTGCGTGGACCTCGCCTGGCGCGGGGACCTGGCCGCCCTGTTCCACAGCCTGGGCCACTACCCGCTGCCGCCCTACATCCGCCGCCCGGACACCCCCGAGGACGCCCTGCGCTACCAGACCGTGTACGCCGATCAGGACAAGCTGGGCTCCGTGGCCGCGCCCACGGCCGGGCTGCACTTCACGCCCGAGGTCCGCGCCCGGCTGGCCGAGCGCGGCGTGGCCTGGCGCGAGGTCACGCTCTACGTCGGCTACGGCACCTTCTCCCCCGTGCGCAGCAAGGACATCCGCGAGCACGAGATGCACAAGGAGTTCATCGAGGTCCCGCAGGAGACCGCCGCCGCCGTGGCCGCCGCCCGGGCCGAGGGCCGCCCCGTGGTCGCCGTGGGCACCACCAGCGTCCGCGCCCTGGAAGGCGCCTTCGCCGCCACCGGAGCCATCGGGCCCTACGTGGGCTGGACCGGGATCTACATCACCCCCGGCTACCGCTTCCGTACGGTGGACGCCCTGCTGACCAATTTCCATTTGCCAGAATCTTCCCTGCTTATTATGGTTTCGGCGCTCGCCGGGCGGGAAAACATCCTCGCGGCCTATGAAACGGCTCTCGCGAACGAGTTCCGATTCTTCTCATACGGGGACGCCATGTTCATCCGCTGAGGCCGCACCCACCGTCGTCGCAAACCATCCAAGGAGTCGCCTATGTCACGAATCGAGGTCCGGGAAGAACGGTGCAAGGGCTGTCTGCTCTGCACCACGGTCTGTCCCGTGGAAATCATCGTGCAGTCCGAGCGCTTCAACGCCCAGGGCTACAAGGTGGTCGAGGTCACGGACATGGACGCGTGCACCGGCTGCACCTCGTGCGCCCGGATGTGCCCGGACATGTGCATCACCGTGTACAAGACCTCCAAGGCCAAAAAGGAGTAAGCCCATGGCCCAGGACAAGATCTTCATCAAGGGCAACGAGGCCGTTGCCTACGGCGCCCTGGACGCCGGGTGCCGCTGCTTCTTCGGCTACCCCATCACGCCCCAGAACGACATCCCCGAATTTCTCTCCAAGGCCGTGCCCGAGGCGGGGGGCGTTTTCGTGCAGGC
>CAYUIN010000619.1:0-2010 GCA_964444695.1 uncultured Desulfocurvus sp. | reverse complement strand
CCCCCCGACTACAAGGGTGAATGGCGCTGCGACCTCCACCCCCGCTTCTCCCCCTGCTTCCTTGACCTCCCGCGCCCTTTTTCTTACGCTCCTCAGTCACCCCGCATGCACGCGCCCCGGGTGTTTTTGGGAGGGCGCGGGCCGGCCGCTTTGCTCAAACCTCTTGCATCGATAGGGAGTCACCATGGTCCAGAAAGCCGAAAGCATCTGGTTCGACGGCAAACTCGTGCCCTGGGACGAGGCCAACGTCCACGTCCTGACCCACACCCTGCACTACGGCTGCGGCGTGTTCGAGGGCATTCGCGCGTACAAGCTCACCGGCGGCGGCTCCGCCGTGTTCCGCCTCAAGGAGCACGTACACCGCCACTTCATGTCGGCCCGGATCATGGAGCTTGCGATTCCCTTCTCCGAGCAGGAAATCTGCGACGCCATCATCGAGACGCTGACGGCCAACAAGCTCGAAGAGGGCTACATCCGCCCGCTGAGCTTCATCGGCGAGGGCGTGATGGGCGTGCACCCCGGCAAGAACCCCATTCAGACCATCATCGCCACCTGGCCCTGGGGCGCCTACCTGGGCGACGAGGCCCTGGACAAGGGCATCCGCGTGAAGACCTCGACCTTCACCCGCCACCACGTCAACGTGATGATGACCAAGGCCAAGGTCGTGGGCAACTACGTCAACTCCATCCTGGCCAAGCGCGAGGCCGTGGCCGACGGCTACGACGAGGCCCTGATGCTCGACACCCAGGGCTACGTCTCCGAGGCCACCGGCGAGAACATCTTCATCGTGCGCGGCGGCGTGATCAAGACCACCCCGCTGACCTCCGTGCTCGACGGCCTGACCCGCAACTCGCTGATCAGCCTCGCGGCCGACCTGGGCTACACCGTGGTGGAGCAGCAGTTCACCCGCGACGAGCTCTACAGCGCCGACGAGGCCTTCTTCTGCGGCACCGCCGCCGAGGTCACGCCCATCCGCGAGGTGGACCGCCGCCAGATCGGCGAGGGCAAGGCCGGGCCCGTGGCCAAGAACATCCAGAAGGAATACTTCAAGATCGTCAAGGGCGAGAACCCCAAGTACGACGCCTGGCTGGACAAATACCAGATCTAGACCCGCATCCTCCCCGCGCCGCGCGGCACGCTCCGCGCGGCACGGGACAAGGGGCCCATGAGCCAGACGCACCTGACCCACAAGTACCGCCCGCAGCGCTTTTCCGACGTCGCCGGGCAGGACCTGATCAAGGCCATCCTCTCGCGCGCGGCGGCCACCGGCGCGGTGGCACCGGCGTATCTGTTCAGCGGCACGCGCGGCGTGGGCAAGACGACCATCGCCCGCATCTTCGCCAAGGCGCTGAACTGCGAGAACGGCCCGGCCGCCGAGCCCTGCAACCAGTGCTCCCACTGCCGCCAGATCCAGGCGGGCGCCGCCGTGGACGTGATGGAGATCGACGGCGCCTCGCACACCGGCGTGGACAACGTCCGCTCCCTCAAGGAGGACGTCGGCTTCGCGCCCATCGACTGCCGCTACAAGGTGTTCATCATCGACGAGGCGCACATGCTCTCCAAGGGCGCGTTCAACGCGCTGCTCAAGACCCTGGAGGAGCCGCCGTCCCACGCCACGTTCATCATGGCCACCACGGAGCCGCACCGCTTCCCGCCGACGATCATCAGCCGCTGCCAGCACTACACCTTCCAGCGCCTGTCGCAAAAGGAGCTGGAGACGCACCTGAGGTTCCTGCTGGAGGCCGAGAGCCTGCCCTACGACGCGGACGCCGTGGCGCTGCTCGCCCGGCGCGGCGCGGGCAGCGTGCGCGACTCCATGTCGCTGATGGGCCAGGTGCTGGCCCTGGGCGGCGAGCGGCTGACCAGCGAGGACGTGCGCCAGGTCCTCGGCCTGGCCGGGCGGGAGATCATGTTCCGCATCCTGGGCGCCATCCACGAGCGGGACTGCCTGGGCATCACGACCATCCTGCGCGAGGTGCTGGACCAGGGCCTGGACCTCGGATTCTTCCT
>CAYUIN010000618.1:0-2017 GCA_964444695.1 uncultured Desulfocurvus sp. | reverse complement strand
AGCTCGTCCATCAGCGTGCGCCGGTCCGCCAGCTGGAAGGCCCCGCAGGCCGCCAGCTCGAAGGTCCTCGGGTTCACGAAATCCCCGCCGGAGACCAGCTCCTCGGCCCGCACGCTGGAATGCAGGTTGAGGTTCACGCGGGTGGCGTTGAAGATCTTCACGCATTCCTCGGGCGTCACCCGGCGGCCGTGCATCTGCACCCGCCCGGCCAGGGCCGCGTCGCCGTCCCACTCGTTGCCCCAGATCTTGAAATCCAGGCCCAGCAGGCGGCGGAAGGCGCGGCGGCGGTTGGGGTAGCCCGCGCCCATGAAGGACACGTCCGAGCCGTACGTCCGCCGTTCCACGCTGGACAGCTCCAGGGGCCGGTGGAACTGCGGGTCCGCCGCCAGGGGCAGGTACAGGACGCTGCCCTGCCCCACGCCCCCCAGCTCCGCGAAGAACGGGTCCTCCTGGATGATGGCGAAATGGTCGTACAGCGGCGCGAAGGCCCGCCAGTAGGTGAAGACCCGCCAGTCCTCCACGAACCACATGGCCGTGGCCACGCCGTCGCGGCGCAGGCGGCGCAGGGCCTGGGCGGTCAGCGGGGCCTGGGCCAGGGCCAGCACGAGGTCCGGCTCGAAGGTCTCGACCTTGGCCAGCACGGCCTGGGCGACCACGCCCAGGAAGCCGTTCTCCAGGTGCGACAGCCGCTCGGCCGTGACGCGCAGGCCCTTGAGCGCCGTGAACGCCCCGTGGAAGTCCGGGGCCTCGAAGACCTCCACCAGATGGCCCATGCCGACCAGGGCCCGGGCGCAGAAGCGGGCCACGGGCAGCGAGCCGCCGTACAGCGGCGGCACCACCAGCACCCGCAGCGGCGCGTCCATGGCCCTCGGGGGCGCGGAAAAACTTGCAGTCATACTTGAGCCTTTTCCTGAATGTCCAAGAATTCCAGATCACTGACAGGCTTGAAGCGCTGCGGCAGCATCCAGTCCTCCTCGCGCAGGAACTCCCGGGCCAGGGCCGGGTCCACACGGCCCCAGACGCCCTTGCCCAGCACCCCGCCCACCAGGGCGCGGAACTGGCGGCGCTCCCCGGCCTCGGGCTCGGCGCCCAGCACGGGCCGCCAGGTCAGCCCCAGGGGGTCGAAGGCCGAGACGTAGCCCGTCAGCCCCGGGGGGACCTCGAAGGCCGGGTTGCCCGCCAGGTGCCGCAGCAGGTCCCGCCCGGCGAAGGCCTCGGCGCATTTGACGCCGATGGGGCACGGCTCCGTCTCCAGGCACGGGGCGCAGCCGATGTCCGTCTGCCAGGCGCGGTGGCCCAGGCCGTAGGGCCCGGTCTCGAAGCACCAGGCCGAGGACAGGAAGAAGGCGTGCACCGGCACGCCCAGATGCGCGGCCAGGTGCATGGTCCCGGTGTCCGGCGTGAGCAGCGCGTCCAGGCCCGCCAGGGCGTCCATCAGTCCGCGCCAGTCGGTCCTGCCCGTCAGGTCCTCGGTCATCCCCAGGAGCTTCCTGGGCAGCACGCCGAGCATGTCCTTGGCCAGGGAGCGTTCCGAGGCCGAGCCCAGCAGCACCACCCGCGAGGCGCCCGTGCCCTGGACCACGGCCCCGGCCAACAGCGCCAGGGTGCGCGGCGGCAGGGAGCGGCGCGCATGGCGCCCGGCGAGCACCAGGCCCACCCCGCGCCCGCCGCGCGCGGCCACGGGGTTGACCTCCCCCGGGGGCAGGGGGTCGTCGGCGAACTCGGCCCAGAAGTCCACGAGGTTCAGCCCGGCCAGGCGGCGGCGCAGGGTCCAGCGCATGGCCATGCGCGCCCAGAGGTCGCTTTCGCGCTGGCCGCGATCCTGGCGGTGCCCGCGCACCGTCCCTGGCTCGAACAGCGTGGACAGGGCGAAGTTCAGCCCGGAATAATTGAGATTGTAGACCTCGTCGAAGCGCGCGGCGCGCAGGGTCTCGAACACGGGGAGGTTGGCGGACAGGGCCCGGGCCGCGAGAAACTCCGCGAAGTGGGCCCGGCCGTCCTTGCGCAGGGTCTCGAC
>CAYUIN010000617.1:0-2017 GCA_964444695.1 uncultured Desulfocurvus sp. | reverse complement strand
GGCGGGCCCGGGGCGCGCGCGGCCCCGTCGCCCGGCGGCCCGCGTCCGGCGGGGGCGCGCGGGGTTTTGACCGCGCCATCCCGCGCCGTCCCGCACCGCTTGTCATAAGGTGCGGATTCATCATACTATCCATACAAATCCATCGTGGCCGTCCGCTCCGGGGGGAGAGGACGGCCGGGACGCACGGGGACATGACCATCGCCAAGGCTCTGGAATCCGACGCCACGCTGCTCAATCAAATCCTTGAGCACCGGCTGGAGCAGGACGACATCAAGCGCCTGCTGGGCTCCCTGTCGTCCCACGACAGGGAGGAGTTCCTGGGCAAGCTGGCCGACGTCCTGGGCAAGATGAACGCCCTGCTGGACGTCTCCAACCGCCTGGCCGACACCCTGTCCCTGGACGTGCTCTTCCGCCGCCTGGTGGAGATCACCACCGCCGCCGTCAACGCCGACCGGGGGACGATCTTCCTCAGCGACCCGGGCGCCGGGGAGCTGTTCTCCCGCGTGGCCACCGGGGACGGCTCCCAGGAGATCCGCTTTCCGGACTCGGCGGGCATCGCGGGCAGCGTGTTCACCTCCGGCAGGGCCGTGATCATCGACGACGCCTACGCCGACCCGCGCTTCAACCCCGACGTGGACAAGAAGACCGGCTACCGCACCCGGAACATGATCACCGCGCCCATCCGCTCCAAGCGCGGGCAGATGGTGGGCGTGTTGCAGCTGCTGAACAAGGCCGAGGGCCGCTTCACCGAGTCCGACCTTTCGCTGCTGGAGGCCCTGGCCTCCCAGGCCTCGGCGGCCCTGCAGAACGCCCAGCTCTTCGAGGAGATCGAAAAGGCCCGCGAGGAGGAGACCTACCTCCAGGAGCTGACCCAGGCCATCTCCACCGAGCTGCACCTGGTGCCGCTGTTGCAGAAGATCATGGACACCACCACCAAGATCCTGCAGGCCGACCGCAGCACGCTGTTCCTCAACGACGAGAAGAGCCACGAGCTGTGGTCCCAGGTGGCCCAGGGCATGGACAGCTTCGAGATCCGCTTCCCCAATTCCATGGGCATCGCGGGCGAGGTCTTCACGGGCGGGCGGATCGTGAACATCCCCGACGCCTACGCCGACCCGCGCTTCAACCAGGCCGTGGACAAGAAGACCGGCTACCACACCCGGACCATCCTCTGCTGCCCGGTGAAGAACAAGGAAGGCACGGTCATCGGCGTGACCCAGGTCCTGAACCGCAAGGGCGGGCCGTTCACCAAGGTGGACGAGAAGCGGCTGATGTCCTTCTCGGCCCAGGCGGCCATCGCCATCGAGAACGCCAAGCTCTTCGAGGACGTGCTGAACATGAAGAACTACTCCGAGAGCATGCTCCAGAGCATGCGCTCGGGGGTGCTGACGCTGACGGCGGAAAACCGGGTCCAGACCTGCAACGAGGCGGCCCTGGCGATCCTGGGCGCGGAGCGGTGCGAGGTGGTGGAACGCTCCCTGGAGGACGTCTTCGCCGGGGCCAACCAGTGGGTGGTGGAGGCCGTGTCCCGCGTGGTGCAGACGGGCGAGCCGGACATCGCCGTGGACGTGGAGCTGTTTTTGTCCTGCGGCGGGGCCGTGTCCGTGAACATGAACGCCGTGCCGCTGAAAAGCTCCAAGGGCGAGCCCCTGGGCTCGATGCTGGTCTTCGAGGACATCAGCGGCGAGAAGCGCCTCAAGGGCACCCTGGCCCGCTACATGACCAAGGAGGTGGCCGACCGCCTGCTGTCCGAGGGCGAGACCGTGCTCGGCGGCAAGATGCAGGAGGCCACGGTCCTGTTCTCGGACATCCGCAGCTTCACCACCCTCTCCGAGGCCCTGGGCGCCGAGGAGACGGTCTCCATGCTCAACGAATACTTCACCATCATGGTGGACATCATCTTCGAGCACGGCGGCATCCTGGACAAGTACATCGGCGACGCCATGATGGCCGTGTTCGGCACCCCGTTCTCCACCGGGCGCGACGAGGACAACGCCGTCACCGCCGCCGTGCACAT
>CAYUIN010000616.1:0-2027 GCA_964444695.1 uncultured Desulfocurvus sp. | reverse complement strand
CCGCCTTCGAGCTGGGTGCCCCGGGTCAGGGCCAGGGCGCGGATGGCGTCCTCGGTGATGTAGGTGCGGTGGCCCTGGGAGGCGTAGCAGCGCAGGGCGGCGATCTTGCGCTCGATGTGCCGCTCCTCCAGCCGGATGAAGCAGTTGGTGGAGAAGGTGATGTTGTTCCAGGGCTCCTCGTAGCAGAGGATGGACTTCTTCTTGAAGCAGCGGATGGCCTCGCGGCAGATGGTCATGTGGTCCTGGTGCACGTCGTTGGCCGACGGGGCCAGGATCAGCTGCGGGTCGATGTCCCTGCGCAGCCCGATCATGGCGTCCAGGATGCCCTGGCGGTGCTCGGGGAAGGAGCGGGTGGGGAAGTCGTACACGAAGAGGTTCTGTTCCGGGATGCCCAGGCAGCCCGTGGCCGCGGTGACTTCCTTGATCAGGGTGTCCTTGGGAAACTGGGGCGGCAGGGAGATGTGGGCGTTGGAAAAGGCGGCGTAGTACACCGGGATGCCCTTTTCCACGCACACGGAGATCAGCCCGCCGCAGCCGAGCTCGCCGTCGTCGGTGTGGGGGGCCAGAACCAGGACCGAGCGGTCCTTGTGCAGCATGTTCAGCGTCATCGTCTCAGGCTCCGATACGTCTCAACCCTCGCGGCCCTTGGCCGAGGGGTTGCTCAGGGGTTCCATTTCCTCGGGCAGCAGCAGCACCTTGCCCGCCGGGACCAGGGCCCGGATCAGCCCGGGTTCCAGCTCCGGCAGCGCGGCGGCCGCCACGGCCAGCACCACCACCTGCGCCGGGCAGGCGCGGGCTGCGTCCAGGTCCATCACCGGGGCGGACACGAACCGCTCGCGCCCGTCGCCGGGAGCCACCACGCCCGCCACGGGCACGGTGGGGTGGTCGCGGATCCAGTCGGCGGCCTCCTGGCCCGTGCCGTAGACCAGCACCGGCTCGCCGGGCATGATCCCGGGCATGGTGAAGCGCCGCTGGGCGCCGTCCGCCCCGCAGGAGGCGGCCAGGGCCCGCGTGGTCTCGCCCAGCTTGTCCGCCACGACGGCGTGGAAGGCGGGGCTGAAATGCCATTGGTCGATGAGGCAGGCCCCGGGCCCGCCCGTCTCGCGCATCAGGGCGTCGGTGTCGAAGACCGTGCCGCCGTAGGCCTCGGTCATGGGCGCCACGCGCTCGTTCAGGGCCCGCAGGCACTCGCTCCACTCGGGGATGCAGCGGTAGTTCCCGGCGTAGTGCACGCAGTTCAGGTGGTCCGGCCCGGGCACGGGCAGGTTCATGACCACGGCCTTGCGGCCCCGGCGCAGGAAATAGGAGATGATGCGCCGCTCGCGCTCCACGTAGCGCGCCGGGGAGTTGCCGAGCTTGTCGGCCAAAAACAGGTCGGCCAGGACCCGCGAGCTGTATTCCAGGCGCAGGGTCTCGCCGCCGTGGGTGGCGTGGTTCTCGATGCGCCCGGTGGCGTATTCCAGGAACATCTTCTTGTTGATCAGCGTCTCCCAGATGCCGTTGAGCAGGACCACCACGTCCGGGTCCGTCAGGGCCAGGCGGATGATGTTGCTCTCCACCGAGGCCGCGCGGAAATGGTCGGGGATGTGCACCACCTCGTGCCCGGCGCCGTCGGCCAGGCCCCGGCGGGTCATCAGGTAGCAGAAGGTCCGGTCGTAGCCGTAGCCTCCCTCGTACATGCTGTTCAGGTAGTACGTGTCGAAGGCCCGGGAATCGCCGAGAATGGTCGTTTTGGTCATGCTCCGGTCCGTGGGCTTGGGGCCGCCTCGCGCCGCTGGTGGCGGATGCAGTCCAGCAGGTTGTCGTCCAGGTCGCGCGCGCTGAAGCCCAGCTCGCGCGCCGCGCGCTCCGTGGCCAGGACGCGCCGCCGCTCGCGGGCGCCCTCGGCGGCCTGCACCGGGCTGGTGGAGCCCGCCAGGCGCACGGTGCGCTCCGCCAGGTCCAGCAGCGTCGTCGCCTGGGCCCCGGCGACGTTCCAGCAGCCGTACGGGGCGGCCGGGGCCGCGTCCAGGGCGGCCCGGACGGCG
>CAYUIN010000615.1:0-2031 GCA_964444695.1 uncultured Desulfocurvus sp. | reverse complement strand
TGTCCGAGAAGGCCCTGTACGTGGCCGCGACCATCAAGATGATCCAGAACGTGCTGATCGGCGTGACCGCCTTCTGCGTGGCCGTGTACTGGTGCGCGAAGGTCGACTGCGTCGAGGGCCAGAAGGTGAGCTGGATGGAAATCTGGCACCGCTTCCCCAAGTTCGTCCTGGGCTTCCTGGCCGCTTCCGTCACCTTCTCCTGGGCCTACGGGGCCATGGGCATGGACGCCGGCTTCACGATGATCGACAACGGCGTGCTGCGCGGATTCAGCCGGCTGTTCCGCGGCTGGTTCTTCTGCCTGTCCTTCGCCGCCATCGGCCTGGCCACGAACTTCCGTGAGCTCAAGGAGTACTTCAAGGGCGGCAAGCCGCTCATCCTGTACGTCTGCGGCCAGTCCTTCAACCTGGTCCTGACCCTGACCATGGCCTACATCATGTTCTACCTGGTGTTCCCGGACATCACCGCCAAGATCTAAACGCATCGGTTCACGCCTCATCCCGCGGGGCGGGGGGTTCGCCCCCCGCCCCGGCAGGGGAGGCGCACAGCACAGGAGACATGGACAATGAGCAAGAAAAGCGCGCTCAGACGTTGGAGTTCCTTCACCCTGGCCCTGGCCCTGACCTGGGTCGCCTGCTTCGTGGCCGCTCCGGCGCTGGTGGAGTGCAGCCCCGCCATGACCCAGATGGCGCGGTTCATCGACAGCTCCGGCATCGACACCACCAGGTACTACTACACCGACGTCGAATGCGTGACCCGGGCCAACATCAACACCCAGAACACCATCGACTACCTGCCCCACGGGCCCGGACCCGAGCCCGCGCAACCCTGACCGGGAGGCCGGCCGAACTTTCCGGTTTCCGGCGGCGCCGGCGGAATCCCCTACCGGGGAGCCTCCGCCGCCACCCTCCCCCACCCACCCCGGCAGGCCCGCCCGAAACCAACGCAACAAGCCCGGCGTCCCCATGGCGCCGGGCTTCCTTTTCGGGCCGCTCCCGCCGCGCTCAGCGCTCCCGGGGGTCCTCGCCGTCCACCCAGAACAGCGCCTCGATCCGCCCGCGCACGTGCAGCGCGAAGGGCACCATGCGCAGCACCACGCCCATCAGGTAGGCCATGGATTCCATCTCCGTCATGCCCAGGCCCAGGTGGCGCACGTAGACGACCATCGCCCCGGCCAGCAGCCCGCCGCACAGCATCGCCCGCGCCAGATGGCCGTGCAGCCGCGCCCAGAAGGCCCGGCCGCGCAGCGCTCCGGCCCTGCCCAGGACGAGAGTGGCCACCACGCCCAACAGGGACAGCCAGAAACAGCCGAACAGATCGACGCTGGCAAGTCCCATGAACGCCGCCAACGCGAGGATGATCAGCGATTCCATGACACCGGCTCCGGCGGGTCGCGGGTCGCGGCGCCGCGCGCCGGGAGTCCGCCCCATTTTGCACCCTAGCCCCCGCCGCCCGCCGCGTCAAACCGCCGCGCCGGGCGCACTCGCCCCGGCTCCGCCCGGCGCATTGACAACCCGCGCCCCTTCGGCAACAACCGGGGCACGGAGCCACCAATGACCGCCATCGACCCCAAGCACAGCGTATTGACGAACACCGAGGCCCTGCTGGCCTTCGACCGGGAGCACCTCTGGCACCCGTACACCTCCATGCGCGACCCGCTGCCCGTGTACCCCGTGGCCTCGGCCTCGGGCGTGCGCCTGCGCCTGGAGGACGGGCGCGAGCTGGTGGACGGCATGTCCTCCTGGTGGGCGGCCATCCACGGCTACGGGCACCCGGCGCTGGTCGCGGCCATCCGCGAGCAGGCCGGGACCATGGCCCACGTGATGTTCGGCGGGCTCACGCACCGCCCGGCGGTGGAGCTGGCCGCGCTGCTCACGGACCTGGCCCCGCAGCCGCTGACCCGCGTGTTTCTGGCCGACTCCGGCTCGGTGTCCGTGGAGGTGGCCATCAAGATGGCCCACCAGTACTGGCTGTCGCGCGGGGAGCGCGGCCGCACGCGGCTTCTGACCGTGCGCGGCGGCTACCACGGGGAC
>CAYUIN010000614.1:0-2031 GCA_964444695.1 uncultured Desulfocurvus sp. | reverse complement strand
TGATGAAAAAGAGTACGGGAATGGTCACAATCCAGGGGTATGTGGACCCTTGCGGCTGGGACGAGGAAGAGGAGATCACGGCGGTGCAGGTGGCCTGCGACGACATGAGCGAGTACCTGGTGGAGGACACGGGCAAGGGCGCCCAGCTCCTGGACTACGTGGACGAGTACGTGTCGGTGACGGGTACGGTGACCAAGCGTCAGGGCCGCCGGGTGATCAAGGTCCAGCGGTTCGAGGCCATGGACGCGCCGGAGATCACGGACGACTACGAAGACGACGAGGATTTCTATTGATGAACGCACGGGGCAGGGAGGCGGGATCGCCGCTTCTGGACTACGACGCCGTGGCCCGCAACCTGCGGGCCATGCTCGACGACATCGACGCCAAGGGCCGCGCCACGGCCGCCGAGGAGACCGCCGCCGAGGAGCGCATGGCGGACGTGGTGGACATGGCGGCCGCCGAGTCCAACCGTTCCATGACGCTGCGGCTGCGCGACCGCGAGCACAAGATGATCCGCAAGATCCACGAGGCGCTTAGGCGCCTGGAGGACGGGACCTACGGCATCTGCGAGGACTGCGGCGAACCCATCGCCCCGGCGCGGCTGGCGGCCCGTCCCGTGACCACGCTGTGCGCGGAGTGCAAGGCCGAGCGCGAGGCGGACGAGAGCCTGCGCGGCGGCTGATCCCCGGTATTTTTTTCGCCCGAGAAAAGGGCCGGAGCGCGATGTGCGCCCCGGCCCCTCGTTGTTTTCGCGTGGCGGCCCGCCGCCGCTAGTCGCCTTCGCGCACGAAGCGCACGAAGCTCTTCTGCTCGGGTTCGCGCAGGTCCACGAAGTGGGTGGAGCAGGAGATGCAGGGGTCGTAGGCCCGCACGAGCATGCTGGTCAGCAGTTCGATTTCGGCCTCGGACTTGTCCTTGATCACCGGCACCAGGGCTTCGAGGTCCTTTTGGATGTTGCCGTGGTTCTGGTTGGTGGGGATCACGCAGTCCGCTTGCACGATGCGGCCCTGTTCGTCGTACTCGTAGGAGTGGAACAGGATGCCGCGCGGCACTTCCACGGCGCCGACGCCCTTGCCCGCGCGCGGGGTGATGGCCGGTTTGCCTTCGGTCTTGATCCCTCCGGCCAGCAGTTCGTCGATGAGCCGGATGGAGTCTTCCAGGGAGTGGGCGCATTCCACGAGCTGGGCCAGGCTGTTCATGTAGGGGTTGGTGCACGGGGCCTTGAGGCCCAGGGTCCCGGCCACGGAGCGCGCCAGGGGCGAGAGGCGCTTGGAGTTCTGGTTGAAGCGCGCCAGGGCCCCGACCATGATCGACTCGGCCTTGTTCCTGGTCCACTTGGCGGTGGACTGGGGCACCAGGTATTCGTTGGTCAGGTCGCGGTAGTAGATGTTGGGCAGCGGCTGCTCTTCGAGGTTGGTGCTCACCTCGCCCCAGTACAGGGCGTATTCCGCCGGGTTGGCCAGGGCCATGTATTCCGTGGGGCGGTTGAAGTCCGGCAGGGCGCCGCGCAGGGAGGCGACCAGGGTGGCGGCGTCCAGCAGGCGGGGCACGGAGTCTTCCAGCAGCTTCTTGAGGGCTTCGAGCTCGGCCTCTGTGGGCAGCTTGGCGAAGCCTCCGGGGATCAGGCGCTGGGGGTGCGTGGTCCGGCCGCAGATGGCGCGGGAGAACTCGTTGGCCATGCGGTGCAGGGCGATGCAGTTCAGCAGCTCCTGCTTGTGGGTCGCGGCCAGGGGGACGACGGAGCCCACGCCCGCCAGGTCCGGCAGCACGAGGTAGGCCACGTGCAGCAGGTGGCTTTGCAGGTTCTCGGCGTGCAGGGCCAGCTTGCGCAGGCGCACGGTCTGGTCCGAGACCTGGATGCCCATGGCGTCCTCGGTGGCCTGCAGGGAGGTCAGCTGGTGGCCGATGGAGCAGATGCCGCAGATGCGCGAGACGATCTGGTGCACCTGGCGGTAGTCCTTGCCCAGGATCATGGCCTCGAAGAAGCGCGGGGCCTCGGGCACCTCCCAGCGGCAGGCCTTGACCTTGCCC
>CAYUIN010000613.1:0-2035 GCA_964444695.1 uncultured Desulfocurvus sp. | reverse complement strand
CTCCGGCGGACACCGCTTCACCCGCTGCCGCGCACCGCTTTTTCCGGACGGTATTTCCCGTTGACCCGGACTGCTCCTTGCGATATGTTTGATTAGTCAAATACATTGCAAGGAGTTGAGCATGGCCATATCCAGTGAACTCGTGGTGGCCTTGGCCGGGGCTCAGGGCAGGGCGGTGCGGCGCATCGATGCCGGGCTGGCGCCCCACGGGTTGAGTTTCAATGAATTCATGGTGCTGCGCAGCCTGGACCGGGCGGCGCAAGGGACCATGCGGCGCATCGACCTGGCGGCGGAACTGGGGCTCAGCGCCTCGGGCGTGACGCGGCTGTTGCAGCCCATGGAGCGCATGGGCCTGGTGGAGAAGCAGGCCAGCGAGCGCGACGCGCGGGTCAGTCTGGTGCGGCTGTCGCGGGCCGGGGCGCGGGTGCTGGCCGAGGCGGCGGTGAGCTTCGCCCACGGCGCGGACGAGGCCCTGAAACTGGTGGACGCCCCGGGCCGCGAGGCCCTGGCCGCGCTGCTGGGGCAGGTGGTCTAGCCATGGTCGGCGCCGAGGACAAGCGCGCCGCGCGTCGCGCGGCCAAGGACAATCCGCCCGAGATGGGCGTGTACCGCATCGTGGCCGCCGGGGTCTCCCACGTGGGCGCGGCCCTGGACGTGCGGGCCCGGCTGAACCGCCACCGGTTCCAGCTGCGCCTGGGCAGCCACCCCAACGCGGCGCTGGCCGGCGCCTGGCGCGAGGCCGGGGAGGACGGGCTGCGCTTCGAGGTCCTGGACGTCCTGGAACGGGACGAGGACGGGGCCGCCCCGGCGGACGCCGCCGGGGAACTGGCCCTGCTGGCCGCCCTGTGGCGGGACAGGCTGGCCCGGGAGGGGGAGACGGTGCGCGAAATCTGAACCGGGGAGGGCGGGGCGGCCGCGCCCGCTGTCAGGCGGATCGGCGGGCGCGGCCCGCGCTCAGCGCGGGGCGAGGTTCTCGCGGACCCGCGTCAGCAGGTCCAGCAGCGAGGAGCGTTCCTCGGGGCTGAAGCCCTGGTAGGCCATGTCCTCCAGCTCGCGGATGATCCGCTCGTAGCCGGGGCGCAGGGCGCGGCCCTTGGAGGTCAGCGAAACCAGGGACTTGCGGGCGTCGGCCTCGGCCTTGCGGCGGGCCACGTAGCCCAGCGATTCCAGCTTGCGGACCAGGGTCGTGACCGTGGACTTGTCGCGGCGGATGGCGGCGGCCAGCTGGGCCATGGCCATGTCCCCGCTGGTGAACAGGCGGCCCAGGATGCTGGCGTGCGAAGGCGCCAGACCCTTGAGGCCCATGTCTTCCAGACGCCGCACGATGTATTCGTTCGCCCTGCGGCGGATGGCCGCCACGGTGGGGACGAGGGTTCTCTGTCGCATGGGGAGCATTTTAGTTTGACGTCCAATTGTGGTCAAGGAAAATGAACGTTTTTGAAGGCCGCGCCCCGGCCCCGGCGCGCCGCCCCCGGCCCCGCCCCGCGCGGCCCGAAACCCGCTTCGCCGGGCTCGCTAAACGGTTTACCTCCGCCCCCGCCCCGGGTATGTTCAGCGGATGCCCTCGCGTGAAAACGTCTCCCACGACGTCCCCTTTCGGATAGAGAGCCCGCTCGTGCCGCGCGGCGACCAGCCCGAAGCCATCGCCGCCATCGCCGCCAGCCTGGACCAAGGCGTGCGCGACCAGGTCCTGCTCGGCGCCACGGGCACGGGCAAGACCTTCACCATGGCCAAGGTGGTGGAGACCGTGCAGCGCCCGGCCCTGGTCCTGGCGCCCAACAAGACCCTGGCCGCCCAGCTCTACAACGAGTTCCGCCAGCTCTTCCCGCACAACGCTGTGGAATATTTCGTCAGTTATTACGACTACTACCAGCCGGAAGCCTACCTCCCGCACTCGGACACCTACATCGAGAAGGACTCGTCCATCAACGACGAGATCGAGAAACTGCGCCACGCCGCCACCCACGCCCTGCTCACCAGGAGCGACGTGCTCATCGTGGCCTCCGTGTCCTGCATCTACGGCCTGGGCTCGCCG
>CAYUIN010000612.1:0-2045 GCA_964444695.1 uncultured Desulfocurvus sp. | reverse complement strand
CGCCGCGCCCGCCCGCGTCGCGCACCACGTCGCGCGGCAGGGGCGTGCCGTCCACGGGCCAGGGCAGGGCGCCCTTCATGTCCTCGAACTTGCCGCCCTTGGAGGCCTCGATGCGGTATTCGAGGTCCTCGATGGCGGCCAGCATCTGTTGCAGGGCCTCCTCGTGGTTCAGGCGCTCGGCGCGCACCTCGCGGATGCGGCGCACGAAGTCCAGGCGCCTGCCCAGCAGGTCGTCCTTGCCCGCGTTGACCTCGGCCAGCTTGGCCCCGGCGGCGGCGCGCAGGCGCTCCTGTTCGGCGATGTTCTCGGCGATCTTCGTGGAGCGGCGCTCGATGTCCTCGATGGCCCGGCGCACGTCCTCGTGCAGGGCCGCGCCCCAGGTGAAGCGGCGGTCGGCCTCCTCCCAGCCGCTGGCGGCGGCGGCGCGGGCGTGGGCGTCGGCCACGTGCAGCGGCCAGAGGTCGGCGGTCAGCCGGGCCAGGCCGCGCCGGGCGGCGTCCTGGTCGTGGGTCAGGGCGCGGTGGTCGGCGCGGGCGGCCTCGATGCGCCGGTCCAGGCGGGTCAGCTCCGCCTCCTGGCGGGTCACGGCCTCGCGCAGGGCGTCCAGCTCGTCCTCCACGGAGGCCAGGTCGCCGTGCAGGGCGCGTTCGCGGTCCGTGAGGCGGGTCAGGTTCTCGCGGCCCTCGCGGGCCAGCTGCTTGTTGGCGCGCAGGGACTGCTCCAGGCTGGGCTCGGCGCAGGGCCCGGGCCCGGGCAGGAGCAGGGCCGCCAGCAGCGCGGCCGCGAGGACGAGGCGGGCGCGCATCCTCAGCGCTCCAGGAACGGTTGCAGCGGGCAGCCCTCGCAGCGCGGGGCGGCCTTGCGGCACCAGTCCTTGGCCACGCGCACGATGAGCGCGTGGTATTCGTTGAACAGGGCCACGTCCGGTTCCAGGACGTCCATGAAGAACTCGCGCGTCTCCTCGTAGGGCGTGTCCTCGGGAATAAGGGCGTGACGCGCGAGTATGCGTCTGGTATAGGCATCCACGACGAAGGTCGGCTGGTTCAGGGCGTAGAGCAGGATGCTGTCCGCCGTCTCGGGGCCCACGCCGCGCACGCGAAGCAGCGCCGGACGCAGGGCGTCCAGGTCGCGCCGGGCCAGGGCCGCGAGGTCGTAGCCGCAGGCCTCGTCCAGGAAGGCCAGCAGCGCCCGCAGCCGCGCCGTCTTGACCTGGAAATAGCCCGACGGGCGGATCAGCTCCGCCAGCCGCGCGGGCGCCAGGGCGGCCATGGCCCGCGGGTCCAGCGCCCCGGCGGCGTCCAGGGCGGCGATGGCCTTCTCGACGTTCTTCCAGTTGGTGTTCTGGGTCAGCACCGCGCCCACGGCCACCTCGAAGGGCGTCCTGGCGGGCCACCAGCCGCTGGGGCCCAGGGCCCCGAGCATGGCCTCGTACATGTCCATCAGGAGTTTTTCGCGGTTCATGGTCCCCGTCGGGCCTTGGATGCGTGTCGGGCCGGGGGGATTCCCGGCGCGGCGCAGTGTAGAACGAGCCGCGATTTTGAGCAACACCACCATTTCGGACCGCACATGAACATCATTGCCACCTTGCGGCGCGCCGTGGCGCCCGCTCCGGCGCCGGACGGCTCGGCCGCCTCCCTGCTGGACTGGCGCCTGGCGGCGGCCTTTCTCGCGGCCTGGGGCCTGTCCCTGGGCATCCGCCTGCAGGAGCTTTCCTCCTTTTTGACCGACGACTTCCTGGTGGACGGCGAGCGGATGCTGGCCACCCACGACGGCTACGCCTTCCTGGCGGGCGCCCTGGGCACCAGCCGCTACGTGGACGAGCCGCTGTCGCGCTTCGTGGGCGCGCTGCACTCGCTGACGGGCATCCCCCTGGGCGACCTGGGCTTCTGGCTGCCGCCGCTGTTCGCCGGGCTGGCCGCGCTGCCCCTGGCGGCGGCCTGCGCGCGCCTGGGCCGGGCCTGGGCCGGAGCCGCCGCCGGGCTGCTGGGCACCACCTGCTACGCCTTCTACATCAGAAGCCGCATCGGGTTCCTGGACACCGACAT
>CAYUIN010000611.1:0-2045 GCA_964444695.1 uncultured Desulfocurvus sp. | reverse complement strand
GGCGGCCCAATGCAGGGATTCTTAAGGGGATTATCCCCTTAAGCGGGTCCAGGGCCGCGCCCTGGCCGCCGGAGGCATTCGCGCCTCGCGCCCGGCGATCGCCTCGCCCTAGCGGCGTTTGCCCAGGGCGATGCGCAGGCAGGCGGCGGCGCCGCCCCAGGTGATGCCGAAGCCGATGCACATCATGATGATTGCGCTGGTGGTCATTTCGTTACCTCCTCAGGCTGGTGTCGGGTTTGCCGACGAAGCCGGGGCGGCTCACGCCGTTTTTCAGGGCCAGGCCCAGCAGGATGCAAGCCACCACCACGGCCCAGCCGTAGGCGATGAGTTCGGCGTTGCCGTAGCCGCCGTAGTTCTCGCTCAGGTCGCCGTAGAAGTTCAGGACCATCAGCACGGCCAGCAGGACCACGGTCACGTAGCGCAGACAGACGGTCCACCAGGAGCCGACCATGAAGTCGGACACGGCGTTGACGTGTTCGCGCACGACCTCCAGGCGGCAGAGCCAGGAGAGCAGCGCGATTTCCATCAGTGCGGCGCCGATGATGCCGAAGTTGTTGATGAAGTGGTCGACGATGTCCAGGACGTACAGCCCGCCGCCCATGCAGAAGACCATGGACACGGCCAGGCCGATGGCGCACAGCAGGTTCGCGGTCTTCTTGCGGCCCCAGCCGAACTTGTCCATGAACGAGCTGATGCAGGCCTCGACGATGGAGATGTGCGAGCTGACGCCCGCCATGGTCAGGGACAGGAAGAACAGCGTGCCGAAGAACGCCGGGGCGGGCATCAGGTTGATGGCCGTGGGGATGGTGATGAACGCCAGGCCCACGCCGCCGCCGGCCACGTCCTTGATGGGCACGCCCTGCTGCGCGGCCATGTAGCCCAGAACGGAGAAGATCATCACACCGGCCATCATCGAGAAGCCGCAGTTGATGAACACCGTCATGAAGGCGTTGTTGTTGATGTCCGACTTGGCGGGCAGGTAGCTGGAATAGGCGATCATGATCGCGAAGCCCACGGACAGCGTGAAGAAGATCTGCCCGTACGCCGCCACCCAGACCTTGTAGTCCAGAAGCCGCGAGAAGTCCGGCGTGAACAGCCAGTTCAGGCCGTCCGCCGCGCCGTCCAGCGTCACCACGCGGAACGTCAGCACCAGGACCATCACGAACAGCACCGGCATCAGCACCTTGCCCGCGCGCTCGATGCCCGCGCGCACGCCCGAGACGCACGCCAGCCAGGTGATGCCCCAGGCCAGCAGCACGGACCCGGCGATGGTCGGCCGCAGCGAGCCCAGGTCGAAGGCGCCGTCCGTCAGCCCCAGGTAGTCGCCGAAGAAGAACGCCTTGGGCGCGTCGCCCCAGGCCTGCGTCAGCGAAAAGCCCGTGTAGCTGATGGTCCAGCCGATGACCGCCACGTAGTACACGCTGATCACCGCCGCCACCAACACCTGGAACCAGCCCAGCCACTCCCAGCTCCGCGAAATGGACGCGAAGGCCTTGGGCGCGGAGCCTCGGAACCGATGCCCCAGGCCGAATTCCAGGATCATGAACGGAATGCCCGCAGTGACCATGGCGAACAGATACGGCACCAGAAACGCGCCGCCGCCGTTGTCGTACGCCATGTACGGGAACCGCCAGATGTTGCCCAAGCCGATGGCGGACCCCACAGCGGCCAAAATAAAGCCGATGCGCGATCCCCACTGCTCTCTTTGTGCCACGACAAAATCTCCCTGTGTTCGCGCCCGGACCCGCCCCACACACCAGGACAAACCCGCCACGCAGTGCAAAAAAGGACAAGAAAAACGCCCGGATCGGACCCCCGGCCCGCCACGCCTTTCCGGCCAAGAAACTTAATATATTATAGACCGTTACCAGCCGCCAAGACCCATCCGACAACCGGCAACGGCCGCTGCATACCTCCCCCTGCCCCATCTGTCCACCCCCGCGCCCGGCAGCGCGCCCGGCCTGGGGGCGGCGGCTGGCGCGGGGCGGCAAGTGCCTCCGGCGGTTGGGGCGCTGCCCCAAACCCCGCCAGGACGCTGTCCTGGA
>CAYUIN010000610.1:0-2046 GCA_964444695.1 uncultured Desulfocurvus sp. | reverse complement strand
GCCGCCCCGCAGCCCGGGCCCGGCCCGTCCCGGATCACCGGCGTGCGCGTGGCGGACGAGGGCGGCGCCCTGGTGCTGCGCGTGGCCCTGTCCGGCGGCGCCACCCCGCGCTGTCGGGTGATGTCCATGACCAACCCGCCGCGCATCGTGCTCGACGTGCTGGACCAGCAGTCCCCGGGCCGGGGCCTGCCCCCGGCGATGGTCGTGGATTCGGCCCTGGCCGTGCGCCTGCGCATGGGCTGGCACCCCGAGGCCTCCTACATGCGCCTGGTGCTGGACACCAACAGCAACGGCCTGCACGCCGCCCACGCCGCGTCTCCGGGCCTCGTCGTCCTGACCGTAACGCCCTGACCCGCGCCCCCGGCGCCCATGACCGGGGCGGCGACGGTGGGACGGCTCGCCGCCGGGCCCTGTCTTACGCCGCGCATCCGGACGCGGCCCCGCTCCGCGCTCCCGCCCGCGCCTCGCCGTCGGGGGCGCGTCGTCCATGCGCCGCAGCCCTGTCGCACGGGCGAACTCCTCCCCCAGGACGTCCCCGGCGAACCGGGGGCGCGCCAGTTTGACCCCGTCCAGCGCGCCGTCGCCGCCGTCCGCTGGAACGGAATCGCCGTCTGGAAAACCAGACACACCCGTCGCGTTCCGTGTCTTTTTTTTCAGACCTCGTCATAAATCCGTCAAACTCGGCGCCGCGGCCCTCCTGTGTGCTTGCCCAACACATCGGATTCATTGTATCTAATATTACACTCGAATCGAGGAGAGTTTGGTTCGGCTCTTGCTTTGTGACAAATTTGTGCCGTCGCCAAGCGCGCCCGCACATGTGGGGAGTAACCGGGATCGTCATTCGCAGGAGGAGATTCATGAAAACCCTTTCCATCACCACGCTGGCCGTACTCGGGGGGATCGGGGCCGTGCTGGCCGTCGTCGCCGCCTCCCTGGTACCGGGACTGGCCGGGCAGGACTCCATGCTCTTGGGCGTGGGGGCCGGGCTCGTGGTCCTATTGCTCTCGGCCGCACCGGCGCTGGCCCTGGCCGCCCGGGCGCGCGGCTGCGCCAGGCGCATCAGCGCCACGGCGGAAGACATCGCCCTGGGCCGCTACACCGCGTCCTTCACCGAGGGCGGCGAGTGCGAGCTGGGCCAGGCCGAGGGCAGCCTGTGCGCCATGTACAAGCATCTCAAGCACGAGCTGTCCTTCGCGCGCGGCGTGCTGAACGGCATCGACACGCCCTTCGTGGTGGTGGACACCGACGAGGTGCTGGTGATGACCAACCCCAAGCTCATCGAGATCCTGGAGCAGGACGGCCGCCCCGAGAGCCACTACGGCGAGAACGTGGCCTTCTTCTTCTACGGCGACGCCTCGCGCCGCACGGTGCTGCGCGACAGCCTGGAGCGCGGCATCACCACGGCCAAGGAAGTCGAGCTGGTGGGACGCCGGGGGGGCAAGCGGATCATCCACATCAACGCCTCGCCGCTGTACGACCTGGACGGCAAGATCATGGGCGCGCTGTGCATCTATCAGGACCTGACGGCGCTCCGGGCCCGTGAAGGCCAGCTCGAAGCCCAGAACCAGCGCATCGCCGAGGCGGTGCACGCCTCCGAAGACATTTCCGACGACGTGGCCCGCAGCGCCGAGGACCTGGCCGCCCAGGTGCGCAGCGCCAGCGAGGCCGCCCGGCAGCAGACCTCCCGCGCGGTGGACGCCGCCGCGTCCATGGAGCAGATGAACGCCGCCGTGCTGGACGTCGCCAAGAACGCCTCCGAGACCGCCGAGCGCGCCGCCGCCACCCGCGAGCAGGCCGAGAGCGGCGAGACCGTCGTGCGCGACGCCGCCGCCGCCATCGCCAAGGTGGCCCGCCTCACGGACCGCATGAAGCTCGACATGGGCCAGCTGGGCCAGCGCGCCGAGGACATCGGCAAGATCATGACGGTCATCACCGACATCGCGGACCAGACCAACCTGCTGGCGCTCAACGCCGCCATCGAGGCCGCCCGTGCGGGCGACGCCGGGCGCGGCTTCGCCGTGGTGGCCGACGAGGTCCGCAAGCTGG
>CAYUIN010000609.1:0-2052 GCA_964444695.1 uncultured Desulfocurvus sp. | reverse complement strand
CCGCCCGCACCCGGGCGAGCAACCCCCCGGCGCGACAGTCGATTTTTCTTGGGCTCCCCGTGCGCCCCCCGCGCCCCGCACCGCCGCCGCGTACCGCGCCGGGCCCGACAGCCGCACATCCGTCGCCCTCCGCCCCCGCGCGCCCCGGGCCCCAATTCCCGCCCCGTATCCCATACTTTTCACTTGGCAGAGCCGGAGGTTTGTGCTATTTGGCACAAACTCAAAGCGCAATACGTGCCCTTTGGATATCTAACCGCGCTAAATTTTTGAGGAGGTTCACAATGACTATGCTTGTTATGGGTCACATGAATCCGGATACCGACTCCATCGTCGCCGCCATCGCCTACGCCGACCTGGCCAGCAAGACCGGCAAGGAAGCCAAGGCCGTCGCCCAGGGCGCCGTGACCCCCGAGTCCGATTTCGTGCTCAAAAAGTTCGGTCTGGCCGCCCCCGAGGTCGTGACCTCCGTCGCCGGCGCCAAACTGGCCCTGGTGGACACCACCGAGAAGACCCAGCTGCCCGCCGACCTGGCCGAGGCCGAGATCCTGGCCGTCGTCGACCACCACAAGCTGGGCGACGTGTCCACCCCCAACCCGCTGGAAATGTGGGTTTGGCCCGTGGGCTGCACCTGCACCGTGCTGAAGTCCATGTACGACTTCTACGGCGTCGAGGTCCCCAAGGCCATCGCGGGCGCCATGCTCTGCGCCATCCTGTCCGACACCGTCATGTTCAAGTCCGTGACCTGCACCGAGGCCGACAAGAAGGCCTGTGACGCCCTGGCCAAGATCGCCGGCGTGGACGACATGATGGCCCTGGGCATGGAGATGTTCAAGGTCAAGAGCGCCGTGGACGGCACCCCCATGCGCGACCTGGTCTTCCGTGACTACAAGGACTTCGACATGGGCGGCAACGGCGTCGGCATCGGCCAGCTGGAAGTCGTGGACCTCGACATCCTCAAGCCCTACGTGGACGGCCTGTACGCTGAGATCACCAAGCTCAAGGGCGAGAAGGGCCATCACACCATCATCCTGATGCTCACCGACATCATGAAGGAAGGCACCGAGATGCTGTTCGTGTCCGACGACCCGGCGGTCTTCAAGAAGGCCTTCGGCGTGGACGCCGGCGAGCGCTCCTTCTGGCTGCAGGGCTGCATGTCCCGCAAGAAGCAGGTCGTGCCCGACTTCCAGGCCAAGGCGTTTGCCTAAGCCGAAGTCGCACCCGCTGCGATGATTCAGGCCCGGCGCGGTACCCCCGCGCCGGGCCTTTTTCTTGCCCCCGCGCCCCTGCCTGGTCTACAACCACGGCAAAAGACCCGCCCGACGGGAGAGGCCCATGCCCCACGACGCGACCAAGACCTTCCTGACCTGCGAGCAAGCCCGGCTGGCCATCGTCCTCGACCTGCGCACCTACGGCGTGCAGGCCGAACTGGCCGCCGCCGTGCTCCGCGCCCTGGCCGCGCCGGACACCGACCCGCCCCCGACACCCCCCGCAGGCCCCGAAAGCATGCACCGCGCCGTGTCCCGCATCGAAACCCTCCTGGAAGACCTCCGCCCGCCGCCCGACCACCTCGCCCGCCTCTGCGCCCTCGTCTTCGACCAGAACGCCGCCCCCGCCCCGGACCCCGACGGCGGACCCGACGGCGTGCTCCTGGATACCGGCATGGAACACTTCGCCTGCACCCGCTGCGGCCGCTGCTGCCTGGACCTGGACATCCACCTCGACTGCTCCGAGGCCGACGTCGCCCTGTGGCGCGACAAAGGCCGCGACGACATCCTGGCCTGGGTCGGCATCGAAAACGGCCCCACAGGCCCCGAATACCGCATCTGGAAGCGCCCCGGCACGCCCCTGTACGCCGAACACTGCCCCTTCCTGCGCCGCATCCCCGGCGACACCGCCTTCGTCTGCGCCATCCACGACGTCAAACCCTCCGTCTGCCGGGCCTACCCGGGCCTGCGTAAACACGCCCTGCTCACCGGCTGCCACGGCTTCCCCCGCGACTAGCCGGGCGCGCCCGGCGCGAAGGCGAATGCCTCCGGCGGCCAGGGCGCTGCC
>CAYUIN010000608.1:0-2086 GCA_964444695.1 uncultured Desulfocurvus sp. | reverse complement strand
CGCGCCCCCTTCCCAAAAACCTTTGTTTGGGGGGGCGGGTGCTGTTGTGCAGGCGGGGTGCCTGCTGGTATGAGTTGAGATCACAGATCAGGCGGGAGGTTCAGCCATGTCCAAGAAAGTGCTCATCATCGGCGCGGGCGGCGTCGGCCAGGTCGTGGTCCACAAATGCGCCCAGGTGCCCGAAGTCTTTTCCGAAATCATGCTCGCCAGCAGGACCAGGTCCAAGTGCGACGCCATCGCCGCGCAGCTGGGCAGGCCCATCCAGACCGCCCAGGTGGACGCGGACAACGTCCCCGAACTGGTGGCGCTCATAAGGTCCTTCGGCCCGGACCTGGTGCTCAACGTGGCCCTGCCCTACCAGGACCTGCACATCATGGACGCCTGCCTGGAAACCGGCGTGGACTACCTGGACACCGCCAACTACGAACCCCTGGACGAGGCCAAGTTCGAGTACAAATGGCAGTGGGAATACCAGGACCGCTTCAAGCAGGCCGGGCTGATGGCCCTGCTCGGCTCCGGCTTCGACCCCGGCGTGACCAACGTGTTCTGCGCCTACGCCGCCAAGCACCTGCTGGACGAGATCCACGTCCTGGACATCATCGACTGCAACGCGGGCGACCACGGGCAGCCCTTCGCCACCAACTTCAACCCCGAGATCAACATCCGCGAGGTCACCGCCCGCGGACGCTACTGGGAACGCGGCGAATGGGTCGAGACCGACCCCCTGTCCTGGTCCATGTCCTACGACTTCCCCGAAGGCATCGGCCCCAAGAAATGCTTCCTGATGTACCACGAGGAGCTGGAATCCCTGGTGCGCAACCTGCCCGGCATCCGCCGCGCCCGGTTCTGGATGACCTTCTCGGACAACTACCTCAAACATTTGCAGGTTCTGGAAAACGTCGGCATGACCCGCATCGACGAGGTGGACTACCACGGCCAGAAGATCGTGCCGCTCAAGTTCCTCAAGGCCGTGCTGCCCGACCCCGGCTCCCTGGGCCCGCTGACCAAGGGCCGGACCTGCATCGGCTGCGTGATGAAGGGCGTGAGGGACGGCCAGGAAAAGACGTACTACGTCTACAACATCTGCGATCACGAAGAGGCCTTCCGCGAGGTCGGCTCCCAGGCCATCAGCTACACCACCGGCGTCCCGGCCATGATCGGCGCCAAGATGATGCTCTCCGGCGCCTGGCGCGGCGAGGGCGTGTTCAACATGGAGCAGCTGGACCCCGATCCGTTCATGGACGCGCTGAACATCCACGGCCTGCCCTGGGTCGTGAAGGAGCTCTAGGCCGCATGGACGGGCGCACCCAGGTCCGCTTCGACCCCGCGCGCGTGCCCGCCACGCCCGCCTTCGTGGTGGACACGGGCCTGATCCGCCAGAACCTGGCCATCCTGGACGACGTGGCCCGCCAGAGCGGCGCCACCGTCCTGCTGGCCCTCAAGGCCTTCGCCCTGTTCCCGCTGTTCCCCCTGCTGCGAGGGACCCTCTCCGGCGTCTGCGCCAGCTCGCCCGACGAGGCCCGCCTGGGCCGCGAGGAATTCGGCCGCGAGGTCCACGCCTTCGCCGCCGCGTACTCCGAGGCAGACGTGCGCGAACTGGCCGGGCTGGCCGACCACCTGGTCTTCAACTCCTTCGCCCAGAAACGCCGCTTCATGCCCATCGCCCGGGCCGAGGCCGACCGCCTGGGCCGCGAGCTGGAATTCGCCATCCGCGTGAACCCCGAACACTCCGAAGGCGCCCACCCGCTCTACGACCCCTGCGGCCCGGGCTCGCGCCTGGGCGTGCGCCGGGCGGACTTTCGCCCGGACGAGCTGGACGGCGTCAGCGGCCTGCACTTCCACACCCTGTGCGAGCAGAACGTCGGGCCCCTGGAACGCACCCTGGCCGCCTTCGAGGCCAAGTTCGGCGAGTTCATCCCCCGGCTCAAATACGTCAACTTCGGCGGCGGGCACCACATCACCCGCCCCGACTACGACCGCGACCGCCTCGTGGCCCTGATCCGCGACTTCCGCGAGCGCCACGGCGTGCAGGTCTACCTGGAGCCCGGCGAGGCCGTGGCCCTGAACGCGGGCTACCTCGTGACCA
>CAYUIN010000607.1:0-2092 GCA_964444695.1 uncultured Desulfocurvus sp. | reverse complement strand
GGCCGCGCGGGATGGAAGCGCGGGCCTAGCGCACGCCGCGCGCCTTCAGGTGCGCGGCCAGCTCGCGGTCCGGGCCGGCGATGTGCGCTGTCCACCAGGAGACCAGGTATTCCAGGACCTCGTCCGACGGCCCCTCGCCGTCCAGGGGCGGCACCAGCAGGTGGTCGGAGACCTGCAGGATGTAGTCGTCGTGCTCGTCCACGTGCGCCTCGATGCCCGGGAATTCGTGCTCCTCCATCAACCGCTGCTCGGTGTTGAAATGGAAGTCGATGTAGTCGTGGGCCTCGCCCACGGCCTCGTCCACCACGTCCTGGGACTTGCCCCGGGCGTAGGCCTCGCAGAGGTCGTTCATCAGGCGCGCGATGCGCTGGTGCTGCTTGTCGAGCTTGGCCACGCCGAGTTCGAGGGTCTCGTTCCAGTCGATCCTGGGCACGCGGTTCTCCTTGGCTGTTGCGGTGACGGGTTCCCGGGTCCTGGCGAGCATCTAGAACCGCATCCCGGGCCCTGTCAAGCGGCGAGAAACTGTTTGCCGAAATTCGGTACTCCGGACTTGAAGACCGGCCCCGGTTGCGTATAGGGTGGCCGAATGAAGTACATCCGGTCGCCGGATGGCGGCCTTTTTTCCGAGCCCCACCCTCAACCACCCTCAAGGAGGCCCCACATGGCCAAGGCCAAAAACGACAAGGAAGCCCGCAAGGCGAAGGTCCTGGAAGTCCTGAACACGGCCCGTTCCATGGAGCTGTACGCCATCTCGCAGTACATGAACCAGCACTACGCGCTGGACTCCATGGACTACGGCGAGCTGGCCCGCGACATGAAGCTCATCGCCATCGACGAGATGCGCCACGCCGAGCAGTTCGCCGAGCGCATCAAGGAGCTGGACGGCGAGCCCACCGTGGAACTGGCGGACAAGGTCCAGAAGGGCCAGGAGGTCCAGGTGATCTTCAGCTTCGACAGCGACGTCGAGGACGACACCATCGACCAGTACAACCAGTTCCTGAAGGTCTGCCGCGACTGCGGCGACAACGTCAGCGCCAAGCTGTTCGAAACGATCATCGACGAGGAGCAGGCCCACTTCAACCACTTCGACAACGTCAGCGGCCACATCTCCAAGCTGGGCGACACGTACCTCTCCAAGATCGCCGGGACCTCCGCCAGCACCGGCCCGTCCACCAAGGGCTTCAGCCTCGGCGCCGCGGAATAGCCACCAACCGACGCGGAACAAAAACAAGGCCCGCCCCGGCAACGGGGCGGGCCTTCGACTTGGCGTATCGCGGGTGCCGGGCCTAGCGGCCGTGGCACTTCTTGTATTTCTTGCCGCTGCCGCAGGGGCAGGGGTCGTTGCGGCCCACCTTGGGGGCCTCGCGGCGCACGGTCTCGGCCTTGGCGGCGTCGCCCGCGCCGGAGTAGTTGACCTTGGCGGGCTCTTCCTTGTGCTTGAAATCCTCTTCCTCGACCTCGGTCTTGAGGCGCACGCGGACCAGGGCGCGCAGGGCGTTTTCCTTGATCCGCGCCAGCATGTCCTGGAACAGCTCGAAGCCCTCGCGCTTGTATTCCTGCTTGGGGTCCTTCTGGCCGTAGCCGCGCAGGCCGATGCCCTCGCGCAGGTGGTCCATGGTCAGCAGGTGGTCCTTCCAGTTGCGGTCCAGGCTGTCCAGCAGGAAGTAGCGCAGGATCTCCTTGTAGACCTCGGCGGCGCCGGTCTTCAGCGCCGCGAACTTGGCGGCGACGGCGGCGGCGGCGTCCTCGCGGGCGGGGAGGTCTTCCTTCAGCGCCGGGGCGGCGCCCAGGTCGAACAGCTCCTCCAGCTTGGCGGCGCAGTACTCGGCGTCCTCGGGGTCGACCTCCTTGGCGCCGCTGATGGGGGCGTACAGCTCGTCCAGCAGGTCGGCGCTGAAGGCGTCCACCATCTCCTGCAGCTCGGGCTCGGCGGCGCTCATGATCTCGCGGCGCTGGGAGTAGATGGCCATGCGCTGCTGGTTCATGGTGTCGTCGAAGTCCAGCAGCTGCTTGCGGATGTCGAAGTTGTGTCCCTCGACGCGCTTCTGGGCGTTCTCGATGGCCCGGGAGACCATGGAGTTCTCGATGGCGT
>CAYUIN010000606.1:0-2095 GCA_964444695.1 uncultured Desulfocurvus sp. | reverse complement strand
TACCGGCGTGAGAGGCCGGTGTCCTAGGCCACTAGACGATGGGGACGCAGTGGCGCCTCAAGCGAGGCGAAGGTCCTTTTTATCTATCGGGGGACTTTTGTCAAACCATTTTCCGCTACCTCCGCATATTTCTCATAACTTCATAAATTAATAGTCAATAGCCCGCGAATACAGCGCTGCACACCGCTGTCCGGCGTTGCGCGCGCGGGGCCCAGAGGTGGCCGATGCACCGTTTTGGGCGCCACGACGGGCCGTGTCCGGCGCCGGGAATCGTACCCCCACGTCCGGCCGGGGCAGCGCCTCGCAGCCGCCCTGCCGCCCTCCACGGCGCACCGCGCGGGCACACGCTTCGGCGCTTCGCGTAGGCACACGCCCCGTCGTACCCCGCAAGCACACGCCACGGCCCATCGCCCAGGCCCCCTTCCAATACGCCGCCCGTGCTCCCCCCGCCGCCGCGCGGGCGGCCGCCTTGACTCCCAGGCCCAAAGGCCGCATACCACAAAGGCAGGACGGCACTCCCGGCACCGGGCCCGGCGCCCGCCGCGCACCGCCCCGAACCGCAAACACAGGACGCACTGTGATGGCCGACATCATCATCCTCGGCGCAGTCGGCAACTGTCTGGACATCCTCGACGCCATCCTGGCCCTGAACGACGCGGGCGCGAACTGGACCGTGCGCGGCTTCCTGGACGACGCCCCGGCCCTGCGTGGGGCCAGCGTGGCCGGCCTGCCTGTGCTCGGGGGCCTGGCCGAGGCCCGCGCCTTCCCCGAGGCCCGCTTCGTAAACGGCATCGGCAGCCCCGCCAACTTCTTCCGCAAACGGGACATCCTCGCCGCCACCGGCCTCGGCCCGCAGCGCTTCGAAACCATCGTCCACCCCCGGGCCTACGCCGCCGCGTCCAGCAGCATCGGCCCCGGCACCGTCGTCCTGCCCAACGCGACCATCGCCGCCAACGCCCGCATCGGCGCCCAGGTCATCATCCTCTCCGGAGCGGTCATCAATCACGACGCCGTCATCGGCGACTACTGCTGCGTGGCCTCGGGCGCCTGCGTCAACGGCGGCTGCACCGTGGGCGACTCGGCCTACCTGGGCGCCAACTGCTCCATCCGGGGCAACCTCGCCGTGGGCCGCGAAAGCCTGGTCGGCATGGGCGCGGTGGTCACCAGCGACGTCCCCGAAGGCATGGTCGTTGCGGGCTGCCCCGCCAAACCCGTGCGGCCCGTGCGGCCCGAGGCCGCGCCCGGCGCATCACCCCCGCAGGAGAAGCCCCCCGTGCAGCCCGACCCCACCCGCACCCCGCCCGCAGCCCACCGCGCCGCCCCCGGCCCGGACAAGGGCGCGTGCGTCGTCACGGGCGTGGCGGGCTTCATCGGCAGCCACCTGGCCGAGGGGCTGGTGCGCGCCGGATACCGCGTGCTCGGCCTGGACAACTACGCCACCGGCCACGCCGCCAACCTGGCCGGGCTCGCGGGCAACCCCCTGTTCCGCTGCCAGCAGGGCAGCGTCACGGAGCCCGGCGTCCTGGCCCGGCTGCTGGACGGCGAAACGCCCCTGGCGGTGTTCCACCTGGCGGCGGTGGTCAGCGTGCCGGTCTCGCTGGAGCAGCCGGAGCTGACCTGGGCGACCAACTGGGAGGCCTCCCTGGCGCTGCACGGGCAGGCGCGCGAACTGGGCGTCCCGACCTTCCTTGTGGCCGGGTCCGCCGCCGAATACGGCGAGACCGACGCCATGCCGCTCACCGAGCGCCACGCCGGGCCCGGCACCCGCTGGATGTCGCCCTACGGCGAGACCAAGTACCGCATGAGCAGGCTGATGGCCGACAGCGGCTACGGCACGTCGCTGCGCTTCTTCAACGTCTACGGCCCCCGGCAGGACCCGACCAGCGAATACAGCGGGGTCATCTCGCGCTTCGTGGCCCAGGCCCTGGCGGGCAGGCCGCTGACCGTGTTCGGCGACGGGCTCCAGGTGCGCGATTTCCTCTACGTGGGCGACGCGGTGCGGGCCTATCTGCGGGCGGCGGGGCTGACGGGCGACGGCGGCCCCCTGGCGGGCATCTACAACGTCGGCGACGGCACGGGCACCACCGTCCTGGAG
>CAYUIN010000605.1:0-2098 GCA_964444695.1 uncultured Desulfocurvus sp. | reverse complement strand
TGCGCGTCTGGCCCGGGGCGGGCCGCCGCCGGGCCGGGGGTCAGACCGGCAGCAGCAGGGTGAAGATCGTGCCCACGCCCGGGGTGGACTCCACCTGGAATTCGCCGCCGTGGTTGGTGGTCACGATGAAGTAGGACACGGACAGGCCCAGGCCCGTGCCGATGCCCGGGTCCTTGGTGGTGAAGAACGGCTCGAACACGCGCTTGCGCACGGCCTCGTCCATGCCCGGCCCGTTGTCGCGGACCTCGATCATCGCCCGCGAGCCCATGAGCGAGGTCCTGAGCGTGATGGTCGGCTCGCGGCCCGGCACCGGGAACAGGGCCATGGCCTGGGCCGAGTTCTTGAGCAGGTTGAGGATCACCTGTTCGATCTCGGTGCGCGTGCAGGACACGGGCGGCAGCGCCGCGTCGTAGTCGCGCACGATCTTGATCTTGCGGAAATCGTACTGCTTCTTGAGGTCGTAGTCGCTGGACGCCAGCTCCACGGTGTCGTCCAGCAGGGTGTTCAGGTCCTGCGGGGCGATCTGCGACTCGCTCTTGCGGCTGAAGTTGAGCATGTTCTGGACGATGCGCGCGGCGCGCAGGCCGGAGTCGCGGATGCCGCCCAGCATGCGCAGGATGCCCCGTTCCTCCATGAAGCCGCGCATGCCCTCCAGGGACACGCCGTTGGCCTTGGCGGCCTCCTCGTTGGCGGGCTTGTCCGGCGCCAGGCGGCGTTCGATGTTCTGCACGGCCTGGAGGATGCCGCCCAGGGGGTTGTTGATCTCGTGGGCCATGCCCGCCGCCAGTCCGCCCACGGAGAGCATCTTCTCCGTCTGGACCATCATCTCCTCGATGCGCACGCGCTCGGTGACGTCGTCCACGCGCAGCACCGCGCCCTGGACCACGTCCGCCACCAGCGGGTAGACCGTGATGTCCTTGAAGCGGGTCTGCTTGCCCAGGCGCACGGGGACCTTCAGGGCCTCCTGGGGCTGGCGGGTGGCCACGGCCCGGCGCACGTTCTCCATCTGCGGACCCAGGTCCGGCGCGGCCTCGGCCAGGGGCAGGCCCACGGCCTGCTCGATGCTGCGCCCGGCCTCCAGCTCGGCCTGCTTGTTCCACTGGGTGACGCGGCCCTGGGAGTCCACCACCACCAGCATCGAGGGCATGGAGTCGATGACGTCGCGCAGCAGGTTGCGCAGGCGCAGGGCCTCCATCTCGGTGCGCTCGCGCTCCTGGACCTCGCTTTCCAGCTGGGAGTTGAGGTCGCGCAGGGACTGCTCGCGCCCGCGCACCTCCTGGGCCATGACGTCCACTTCCTTGACGATGGCCCGGATCTCCTCCTGGGGCGATTCGGGGAAGCGGTAGTCGTAGTCCCCGCGCGAGATGCGCTGGATGCCCGCGATGAGCTCGGCCAGCGGGCGCTTGAGGAACAGCCGCAGCAGGGCGCCGGTCATGGTGGTGACCACCAAAAGCACCACCAGCAGCGTGACCATGGTCGAGGACAGCATCCGGCCCACGTTGGAGTCCGTGGCCTGCGGGGACAGGCCCAGCTCGATGTGGGCGATGGGCGTGCCCTCGTGCATGATGTCGCCGTCGCGGCGGATCAGCCCGTCGTCGTCGCTGCGCACCAGCTCGTAGAGCACGGCCCTGTCCGGGTACTCGTGGACCCGCAGGTAGGCCATGTCCTCGTTGCGCATGTGGAATTCGGCGATGTTGCGGATGGAGTCGCGGTCGATGGTCCAGACCGGAAGCTCCAGGCTGATGCGCAGGTTGGAGAGGTATTCGTCCGCCCGGCGTTCCAGCTGGTGCTTTTCGCTCTGGAGCATGGTCTGGGCGTTGAAGAAGGTCATCAGCGAAGCCGAGCCGACGATGAGCACGACGAGGGCGATGACGATGTCGCGGGCGATGGTGCGTTTCATGCGCTGTCCGTGTGGCGGTCTCGATGGTCTCTCGGGCTGCGGCGGCCGGGGTGCGGGCGAGGGGCGCCCGTCCGGCGGCGACGGCCTGGAACCACTGTACGGTAAAAGGGGCCCCGGGGGCGAGCACAAAATACGCGTCCTGATCATCGTGCTTCCCGGGCGCCGCCGGGATTGCGCCCGGGGCCGGGCTCGGGGTAG
>CAYUIN010000604.1:0-2099 GCA_964444695.1 uncultured Desulfocurvus sp. | reverse complement strand
GCCGGGCGTCGCGGCGAAGTCGGCGCGTCTCAACGTTGCCGTAACCTGGGCGGGGTACCAGGGGGTACACGCCACGGGAGGTGACGACATGACCGCCGACGACAAGCTGGAAATCAGGGCCTATCTGGAAGAGAAGCTGGAATTCCTGGGCGGGCGCGAGCTGAGCATCGCCGTGCGCAACTGCCCGGACGAGAACGACTACGCGTCCATGGTCTCCCAGGTGCATTGCAACGTGATCCTGCGCGAGCGCGAGACCCGCGAGCTGCGCGAGATCCTGCGCGCCCTGGACCGCCTGGCCGCGCCGGGCTTCGGCCGCTGCGAGGAGTGCGGGGAGCCCATCGGCCTGCCCCGGCTCAAGGCGCGGCCCCAGGCGCGCTTCTGCATCGAATGCCAGATGGCCCACGAACTGGCCGCCTAGCCCCGCGCGGCGCAAAGCAAAAAGGCCCGCGGACGGCGTCCACGGGCCCTGATGCGGCGTCTCGGCTCCCCTAGCCGGGGAGGTCGAAGCGCAGGCGCAGCGCGTTGGCCTCGCCCTCGCGGGCGTAGGTCACTTCGCTGGCCATGCTTTTCACGAAGAAGATCCCGAGCCCCCCGATGGGCCGGTCGTCCACGTCCGCGTCCAGGTCCGGCGTCCCGGCCTGGAGCGGGTCGAAGGCCGGTCCCCAGTCGCGGATGCCCAGGGCGAAACTCCCCCCGTCCAGGCCGCAGGCCACCTCGATCTCGCCGCCCCCTTCGGGGTAGGCGTAGCTGATGACGTTGACCAGCAGCTCTTCCAGGACGAGTTCCAGCTTGCCCAGCATGGCGTCGGGCACGGCGGACCGCCGGGCCTCGTCCACGACGAACGCGCGGAAGTCGTCCAGCCGCTCCAGGGCGGCGGGCAGGCGCAGGGTTGCGGGAGGCATGGCGCTGGCTAGGCCCCCACGGCTTCCTCTACGGTCTTGTGCACGGAGAACATGGCCGTGAACCCGGAGATGGCGAAGACCTCCTGGACCATGCCGGAGAGGTTGGCGAAGGCGATCTTGCCGTCCTTGGCCTTGAGGCGCTTGGCCGTGGCCAGGATGCCGCGCAGGCCGGCGGAGGAGATGTACTCCAGCCCGCCCAGGTCCACCACCAGGGCGGTCTCGCCGCCGTCGATGGCCGCGGCGCAGTTCTTCTCGAAATCCGGGGCGGTGACGGCGTCCATGCGGCCCTTGACGGTGACGACGAGGAAATCGCCTTTCTTTTCGGTCGTGAAATCCATGCTCGGCTCCTTTTTGGCGTGGAAATGCCCGCCGGTCGGGTGCTTCCGGCGGACTGTGTTGCGTGTCTCGCGGGGGCGCCCGGCGTTGCGGGCGGTGCCTCGTGGTTCTGGTCCACGGTTGTATCATCGCGAAAGCACAAAAACAACATCCAACGCCGAGCGGCCCGGAGCGCGGCCCGCCGGGACCGGACGGCGCCCCGGGACGCGGTCCCGGCGCGCGACGGCCTTGCCTGCGGGGCCCCGGGTCGTGTAACCAGCCGGTATCGCGCACCTCGAACCGGGAGCCGCCATGCCCGTCTCGCCCCACAGCCTGCCCGTGACCGACCTGTCCTTCGCCTCGCGCCGCGCGCCCGTCTTCGCGCAGGGGGGCATGGCCGCCGCCAGCCAGCCCTACGCCGTGGCCGCCGCGCTGGAAATGCTGCGCCGGGGCGGCACCGCCGCCGACGCCGCCGTGGCCTGCGCCGCGGCCCTGGCCGTGACCGAGCCGCCCAGCACCGGCCTGGGCGGGGACGCCTTCGCGCTGTACTACGAGGCCGCCACGGGACGGGTCACGGGGCTCAACGGCTCCGGCCGCTCCCCGGCGGGGCTGGACCTGGCGCTGCTGGCCGCGCGCGGGCTGGACGCCCTGCCGCCGCGTGGGCCGCTGTCCGTCACCGTGCCGGGCGGGTTTTCCGCCTGGTGCGCGCTGTCCTCGCGCTACGGGGCGCTGGGCCTGGGCCCGGCGCTGGCCCCGGCGGCGCGCCTGGCGCTAGGCGGGTTCGCCGTGAGCCCGGTGTGCGCCGCGCTCTGGGCCCGGGGCGCCGAGGAGGTGCTGCGCACGGCCCCGGGCGGGGCGGCGGTGCTGCCCGGGGGGCAGGCC
>CAYUIN010000603.1:0-2101 GCA_964444695.1 uncultured Desulfocurvus sp. | reverse complement strand
ACCCCTTTTTCCAGCGGAAAAAAGGGGTTCCCCCTCCCTCCCCCTCTCCCGGTCTCCTACGCGTCGCCGAGCCCCACGCCCGGCTGCATGATTTGGCCGGTGAGGGTGGTTTCGTAGCCGCCGAGGGTGGTGATTTTTTGTTTGAAGGCCGGGGTTTGGATGAGGCTGAGGGTGGCCTGGATTTTGGGGTCGGAGAGCAGTTCGGTTGGGATGAGCAGGTCGTAGCGTTCGCGGGCCAGGGGTGCGAAGTCGAGGCCCAGGGCGCGGGCGGCGGCCATGATGCCCAGTCCGCAGTCTGCGGCGCCGGTGAGGACGTTCACGGCCACGGCCATGTGGGTGAATTCTTCCTTGTCGTAGCCGTTGACGGAGGTCGGGGAGATGGCGGCCTGTTTGAGGTGGTAGTCGAGGAGGATGCGAGTTCCGGCGCCGCGTTGGCGGTTGATGAAGCGGACCTCGTCGCGGGCCAGGTCGGCGACGGAGGAGATGTTTTTGGGGTTGCCGGGGGCGACGATGAGTCCCTGGTGTCGGATGGCGAGGTTGACGAGGGTCACGTCGCGGCCGGGGAGGTATTTGTCGGTGAAGGGGAAGTTGTAGTCGCCGGTTTCGGGGTCGAAGAGGTGTGTGCCCGCGAAGTGGCAGGAGTTGTTCTTGGCGGCGGTGATGCCGCCCATGGAGCCGACGTGGGTGGAGGCGAGGCGGATGGGTGTTTCCAGGCCCATGAGGGCGTCGGCCAGCAGGTCGAGGGTATTGTCGTGGGAGCCGACGGCCACGAGGATGCCGTCCAGGGCGGGTCCGGGCACGAGCAGTTCGGCGGTCACGGTCTCGCCCGCGTCGATGCCCTCGCTGTTGGCGGGGATGCGGGCGATGCCCTGGGCGCGGGTCATGGTGGTGATCATGCCCGCCCCGCGCGAGAGCGGGGTGGCCACGTACTTGTCGCCGACCTTGCCGATGGACAGGCGCATGAATTCTTCCATGCCGATCTTGGAGGGCATGCGGCGGGTGAGTTCGGCGCGGATGGTGGGGCGGCGGCGGACGTATTTACGGGTCAGCCAGGCGGCGATGGGCGCCAGCAGCTCTTCGAAGCAGACCACGGCGGACACGGGGTATCCGGGCGCGCCCACGAGCAGCTTGCCGCCGAATTCGGGCCCGGCCACGCCGAGCAGCGAGGGTTTGCCGGGCATGGCCTTGATGCCGTGCACCAGCACCCGGCCCACGCGCTCCATGGTGGCGCGCGAGTAGTCCTTGCTCCCGGCCGAGGAGCCCGCGCCGATGACCACCACGTGCGCGTCCGAGGCCAGGGCCTCGCGCACGGCGGCTTCCAGGGCCTCGGGCCTGTCGGGCACGGGCGGCACGCGCACGGCCTCGAACCCCCAGGCCCCCGCCAGGGAGGTGAAGATCTGCGAGTTGCTTTCCACCACCTGTCCGGGCTTGGGCCTGGGCCGCGTGGTGAAGTCCAGCACCTCGTCGCCCGTGGGGATGATGGCCAGCTTCACCCGGCGGCGCACGTCCAGCTCCCAGATGCCCGCCGAAAGCAGCGCGCCCACGTCGTAGGCCGAGAGCACGTGGTTCTGCGGCATGAGCAGCTCCGTGGCCACGATGTCCTCGCCGATGCGCCGCACGTGCTGCCAGGGGAACGCGGGCGCCTCGATGACCACCGCATCCTCCCCGTCGGGCACCACGTTCTCGATCATGATCACCGAGTCCATGCCCTCGGGCATGGGATTGCCCGTGTTCACGGGCACGTACTGCGTCCCCTTCTCCAGCCGCAAGGGCCTGCCCTCGCGGGCCGTGAAGGTCGCCTCCGCACGCACCGCGATCCCGTCCATGGCCGCGCTGTGATACGTAGGCGACGACAGTTCGGCATACACTGCGTGTGACGTCACCCGCCCGGCCGCCTCATGCGTCGGCACCCGCTCCACGCCGAGCAGCCCGTCACGGTCCAAAACCGCCTTGACCCGCTCCAGCGCCTCGTCGATGGGAATCGTATCCAGATATATGTTCCGCTTCATGGTCATGATCACTCCTGGTGCTGGTGCCTGGTGCGCGGCGGGAGCCGGGAGAGGGGGGAAGGGGGAAACCCTTTTTTCCAGCGGAAAAAAGG
>CAYUIN010000602.1:0-2103 GCA_964444695.1 uncultured Desulfocurvus sp. | reverse complement strand
TCGCCGCCGCCCGGCCCTAGGCGTCCATCTCGTAGCGTTTGAGCTTGCGCCACAGGGACACGCGGTCGATGCCCAATATCTCGGCGGCGCGGGTCTTGTTGCCGCCCACCTCTTCCAGGACCTCGCCGATGTAGCGGCGTTCGTTGTCTTCCAGGGTGGGCCAGGTGCGGTCCTGACTGCGGCGGGCGCGGGCGCCGCTGGCCACGAGGTCGGCGGGCAGGTGGCGGGGCTCGAAGGTCCCGCCCTCGCACAGGGCCACGGCGCGTTCGATGATGTTTTCCAGCTCGCGGACGTTGCCCGGGAAGTCGTAGCCGGTGAGGATGTCCATGACCTCGTCCGTGATGCGCAGCATGGGGCGGCCCTGGGGCGAATGCTTGGCCAGGAAGTGGCGCACCAGCAGGGGGATGTCGCTGCGGCGCTCGGCCAGGGTGGGCAGGCGCAGGGCGATGACGTTCAGCCGGTAGTAGAGGTCCATGCGGAACTCGCCGCGCTCGACCTCCATCTTGAGGTCCTTGTTGGTGGCGGCCAGCACGCGCATGTCCAGGTCGATCTCCTTGGTGTCGCCCACGCGGATCAGCTTGCGCTCCTGCAGGATGCGCAGCAGCTTGACCTGCTGGGCCAGGGGCAGCTCGCCGATCTCGTCGAAGAAGATCACCCCGCCGTCCACGGTCTCCAGGATGCCCTTCTTGACCTTGTTGGCGCCGGTGTACGCCTCGGGCGCGTGGCCGAACAGCTCGTTGTCGATGAGGTCCGCCGAGAAGGCGCCGCAGTTCACGGCCATGAAGCGCTTGTCCGCGCGCGGGGAAAGCTCGTGGATGATGCGCGCCACCAGCTCCTTGCCGGTGCCGGTCTCGCCCATGATCAGCACGTTGCAGTCCAGCTGGGAGACCTGGGCGATGGTCTCCTTGAGGGCCTGGATGGTCGGGTCCTGGCCCACGAAACGGGTGATGCCCCGGTCGGACTCGATGCGCTGGCGCAGGGCGGCGATCTCCGCGCGCAGGCCGCGCTTCTCCAGGGCCTTTTCCACCAGGGCGCGCATCTCCTCCACCTCGAAAGGCTTGGAGATGTAGTCGTAGGCGCCGTCGCGCATGGCCTGCACGGCCGTGCCCACGCTGGCGTACCCCGTCATGAGGATGATTTCCGTGTCCGGACGCAGGCGCTTGGCCTCGGCCAGCAGGGCGAGCCCGTCCATGCCCGGCATCTTGAGGTCCGTGACCACGAGATCCAGGTCGCGCTGGGCGATGATTTCCAACGCCGCCGGGCCGCTCTCGGCCTGGAGCGCGCGGTGCCCCTCGTGCTCCAGGATGCGGGCGAGGTTGTCGCGGGCGATGGGGTCGTCGTCCACGACCAGCAGTGTCTTCGGACTCACATGGGCTCCCTTGGCAGTGCGCGGTCCGTCGCGTGCCAGCATCACCTATAAACGTACGGGTTGCATAGCGCAATGGGGCAGGGTATGTGTTGCGTATTGCAACGAGGCGCGGGAGCCCCCGGATGGGGCCTGTTTTGGATGGATAGGAAAAACTGTGTGGAATAATGGAATAAATTTGTTTTGAAGGCGCCCCGGAAAGGGCCGTGACCGCGCTGGCATCGTCTTTGCTATCGCGAGAGTGCGGGCCCCGTGTCCGGGCCCGGCGTCTTCAATACCGAGCCGACCGCAAGGAGAGTCCCATGGAGGCCGGAATACTGTTCGTCGAATTCATGGCGTTGGCGTGTGTGGTGGAAATTTCCTTCAAGATCGCCAACAAGGTGCGCTCCGTGCGCCGGGGCAGACGGCCCCAGGCCGCACAGATGGCCGCGTCCTCCGAGACGCTGGCTGGGCGCAACGATTGGTACTGCTTCTTCAAGCCCTCGACCTTCCGGCGCCACAAGTCGGCCCGGCGGACCGCCCCGGCGGCCCGGCCCCGCAGCGATGCGCGGCCCAGGGCCCGGATGGCCTTCAAGTAACGCCCCGCATCGCCTGGGGGGACGTGACGCGCGGCGCCGGACAAGACGTCCGGCGCAGTGCGCGGTCCGTGGCGTTGCGCCCGTGCCGGCGCGCGGGGCAAAGACGAATGCCTCCGGCGGCCAGGGCTCTGCCCTGGACCCGCTTAAGGGAATAATCCC
>CAYUIN010000601.1:0-2116 GCA_964444695.1 uncultured Desulfocurvus sp. | reverse complement strand
TCCCTTCGCGCCCGCTATCCCCTCTGCCCGAGCAACCGTTCGACCCGTTCGAGGACGGGCGGGTGGGAGTAGTTGAGGGTGACGTACAGGGGGTGTGGGGTGAGGTTGGAGAGGTTGGCGGTGGAGAGTTTGCGCAGGGCGGAGGCCAGGGCGGCGGGGTTGGCGGTGGTTTGTGCGGCGAAGGCGTCGGCCTGGAATTCGTGTTTACGGGAGAGGGACTGGGTGGCGATGCCGAAGGCGGCGGCCAGGGGGTTGTAGAGCAGCAGGAAGAAGACGAGGCCGGAGTAGGTGCTGGCGTGGGTCATCTGGAAGGCGGCGGCGAGGCCGTGGTTGTCCACGGTCAGGGACATGAGCAGGAAGACGAGGCCGAGTTTGGCGACGCTGATGGCGAGCATGCGGGGGATGTGCCCGCATTTGTGGTGTCCGACCTCGTGTGCGAGGACGGCGGTGATTTCCTCGGGGGTCTGTTGTTCGATGAGGGTATCGAACAGGGCGATGCGTTTGCGTTTGCCCAGGCCGGTGAAGAAGGCGTTGGCCTTTGCGGAGCGGCGGGAGCCGTCGATGGTGGAGATGCCGGAGATTTCGAAGCGGTTGGCGTCGGCGTAGTGCTGGATGGCATCGCGCAGGGGGCCGTCGGGCAGCGGGGTGAAGGTATTGAACAGGGGCAGGATGAGCGAGGGCGCGAGGTAGTGCAGGGCCAGGGTCACGGCGGTGGTTCCGGCCCAGGCCCAGAGCCAGGCCAGGGGCCCGGCGGCCTGGAAGAACCAGAGCACCATGGCGGCCAGCGGCCCGCCGATGACGGCGGTCAGCGCCAGGCCCTTGAGCTTGTCGGCGACGAAGGTCCGGGCGGTGGTGCGGTTGAAGCCGAAGCGCGCCTCGAGCCCGAAGGTCCGGTACAGGGCCACGGGCAGCCCGAAGAGTTCGGCGACCAGCAGCAGGATGGCGTAGTAGACCAGGCCGGTGCCGATGGGCCCCAGGCCCGGGATGCGCGCCAGCTGGTCCGCCCACTGGAAGCCGCCCAGCAGGATGGCGGCGGTGAGCGCCAGGGTCCCGGCGATGGAGGAGGCCATGTCCAGCCGCGCGGCGGCGCGGGTGTAGCGCTGGGAGCGGGCGTAGGCCTCGGGCTCGTACCAGCCCCGGGCCGCGGCGGGCAGCTCCGGCCCGAGCCGCCCGAGGTTCAGCAACGTCGCCGCGACGTCCAGCGCCAGCATGGCGTACATGGACCCAAGGATGACGATGAGGTAGACGTTCATAAGCGTGGCTGGTCCCGGCGGGAGGTGGCATGGACGGCGAAGCGGCCCTGTTCCGATTCCATGGTGATGTAAGGCAATTCCTGAGCCCCGGCAACCGCAAGGGCCCGCGCCCCGCGCGCGACGAACTGCGCCGCATCCGCGAAACCGGCGAGGTCCGCTACCCCGTCACCCGCCGCGCCTCCCTCAAGGACGCCGTCGAGGCCCTGGGCCTGCCGCATACCGAGGTCGGCTCCCTGCGCGTACACGGCGCCGAAGCCCCCTTCTCCACCCTGCTGCAACCCGGCGACACCGTCGACGTGCATCCCGTGCCCGCGCCCTGCGACGTCACCCGGCCGACTCCGCTGCGGCCCGTGCCCCTGCCCCGCGTCGCGTTCCTGGTGGACGTCAACGTCGGCCGACTGGCCGCCCTGCTGCGGCTGCTGGGCCTCGACGCCGCCTACGACCCCCACGCACCCGACGAACACATCGCCCGCCAGGCCGAACAACAACAACGCATCGTCCTGACCCGCGACCGCGCCCTGCTGCACCGCAACCAGATCACACACGCCCGGCTGCTGCGCGCCCAGTCGCCCAAACGGCAACTGCTCGAAACCCTCGCCTTCTTCGGCCTCACCGGCCCCTTCAAGACCTTCTCCCGCTGCCTGCACTGCAACGCCCCCCTGATCCCCGTCCCCAAGGCCGAAATCCTCCACCGCCTCCAGCCCCTCACCAAACGCCACTACTCCACCTTCCACACCTGCCCCACCTGCCACCGCCTCTACTGGCCCGGCTCCCACCACGACGCCATGTTACAGATGTTGGAGGAGCTGGGGGTGGAGGTGGGGAAAGAAGAATCGGGAGAGGGGGAGGAAACCCCCTTTTTC
>CAYUIN010000600.1:0-2120 GCA_964444695.1 uncultured Desulfocurvus sp. | reverse complement strand
CTCTGCCCCAGCCGCCGGAGGCATCCCATCGCCGCCCCCCCCGCCGCCGCTTCGTCCGGCCGGGCCTTGCCGTGGGGTGGGGGGATTGTTAGTTTAGGGGTATGATACCGAAGCTGGGTCAATCGCCTGATGCGCCGCGACAGAGGGTGTACAGTCCGCGTCATGCCGCCGTGGCGGCGGTGGTGGCGGGGTTGCTCGCGGCCGGGCTTCTTGTGGCGCTGATCCTGGGCTGAGGCCCGGGGTCCGGCGGGGGCGTCGTGGACGGGGCGGCCGGTGGCGGCCGTCACCGGGGGCGGGGTTGCGCCCGTCTTGCCTTTTGGGGGCGTGGGGCATAGTTTGGGCGCGCCACGACAACCCTGAGCCCCGAGGGGATTCATGCCCAGCACCACAGACCGCATCGCCACCGCCTGCGCCACCCTCGGGCCGGTGGGCAACCTGCCCAAGGGCCCCGGGACCTGGGGTTCCGCCGCCGCCGTCATTGCCGCGCCGTTCCTGTTTTTGCCGTATTCGCCGGTTGCCCGCTGTGCGATCCTGGCCGTGCTGTTCGTGTTCGGGGCCTGGGCCTCGGGCCGGGCGGAGCGTGTGCTTGGCCGCAAGGACCCGGGCTGCGTGGTCATCGACGAGGTCTTGGGGCAGTGGATCACCTACCTGCCGTTTTCGATCATGACCTCGTGGCAGATCCTCGCGGGGTTCGCCTTTTTCCGCCTGTTCGACATCGCCAAGCCGTTCCCCATCCGCCGCGCGGAGCGCTGGCTGCCGGGCGGCTGGGGGGTGATGCTGGACGACGCCCTGGCCGGGGTCTACGCCGCCGCCGCGCTGGCGGCCGCCCGCTGGGCCTACGTGGCCTTCGTCACCTCGCACAGCGCCGCGAGCATGTAGCGCGTAAGGCCGGGGCATCGGCCGACTTCCGCCCATATCTAGGGTTTCCGTCAATACCGGACATGTGCTAGTCTGCGATCACTGTCGGCCTCGCCGCGCGGGGCGGGATGCGTGTTTGAGCAACGATGAAGGAGTGTTGAGCCGTGCGACGCATGTTGGGAATATTGGGCACCGTGGCCGCTGCCGTGGTGCTGGTGATGGCTGTTGCCGCCGGGAGCGCGGCAGAGGAATTCTGCATCACCAGCCTGGACGAGCTGGACGCCGCGCTGGAAAAAGCCGCGAGCAACGGCGAGGACGACGTGTTGCGCGTGCACTGGGGCCTGGACGTGGACGGCGTGCGCTACGCGCCGGAGATCGGCCACGGGCTGACCATCGACACCGGCTACAACGACGGCTGCGCCGAAAAGATCATCAAGCCCTTTCAGCCGATGACGCTGATGAGCGCGCCCGGCGGCGTGGCGGGCACGGCGCCCGAACCGCAGCACAGCACCACGGGCCCGGTGCCGCCTGCCGAGGTCGCGCCCAAGGCGACGTTCAACAGCCTCGGCGCGCTGTCCGCCGCCGGGGGCACGGAGAAGGTGCTCGGCGTGCCCGGCTACCTCTGGCGCCACGGCTGCGGCCCCACGGCGGCGGGCATGCTGCTGGGCTACTATGACGTGAACGGCACCTGCCCCAACCTCTTCGAGGGCAGCGCAGCCACCCAGACCACCGCCGTCGACCAGGGCATCGCCTCGCAGACCGGCGGCACCCCCGGCGGGCACTACGAGGATTACAGCCTGCCCGACGACAGCTCCAGCTCCAGCGTCATCCCGGACAAATCCGATCTGGGCGGCGCCCACACCTCGGACAGCATCGCCGACTTCATGCACACCTCCTGGAGCAGAGACGGCAACTTCTACGGCTGGAGCTATTCCGACAAGATCGCCCCCGCCATCACGAGCTACACGGCGCTGAAGGACAGCGCCTGCGGCGTAACCACCACGGAATACTATTATTACTACAGCTACTCTCCCATGCTCACCTGGAGCGTCCTCACCACGGAAATCGATGCGGGCCGCCCGATGATCTTCCTGGTGGACACCAACGCGGACGGCTACACCGACCACTTCGTCACCGTGGTCGGCTACCGGGACTCGCCCAGCCAGCAATACGCCTGCCTGGACACCTGGCCGGAGGCCGACAGCGTGCGCTGGGAAAACTTTGCGGTCATGGCTTCCGGCACTCCCTGGGGCATCTGGGGC
>CAYUIN010000599.1:0-2123 GCA_964444695.1 uncultured Desulfocurvus sp. | reverse complement strand
CCGCCCATTTCGGGATTCTTAAGGGCGAAAGCCCTTAAGCCGCCGGAGGCAAACGCCTCACGCCGGGCACCCGTCCCGCCCGCCCCCTCGCCGCGCCGCTACAGGCAGCGGTCCGTGAGGCCCAGGCGTTCCAGTTCGGGGCCGAGGTAGGCGCGTTCGTTTTCGCCCAGGATGCCCAGGGAGAGGCAGATCAGCGTCCAGAGGTGCACGGTGTGCCAGGTCTCGCCGTAGTGGTCCGCCAGGTCGTGGATCTGGGAGTGGCAGTTGTGGCACGGGGCGATGCAGTACTGGGCGCCGGTGGCCACTATCTGGTCGCGCTTGCGCAGGCCGTAGGCCCGGCGCGCCTCGGGGTAGCCGCCCTGCAGGGCGCCGCCGCCGCCGCCGCAGCAGTAGTTGTTGGACTTGTTGGGGTACATGTCCACGAAGTTCTCTTCGCCCACGACGCTTTTGACCACGAAACGCAGGTCGTTGGCCACGTCGTCGCCCAGGGATTTGCGCACCAGCTGGCACGGGTCCTGGACGGTGAACTTGATGCCCAGTTCGCGGTTCCAGTCCGCGTTGACGGGCAGCTTGCCCTCGCGGATCCAGCGCGCGTACCAGGAGATGACGCTTTCCAGCCTGAACTTGGGGGTGATGCCGAATTTTTGCAGTCCGACCCGGACCGCGTAGAATTCGTGGCCTCACTCGGTGTTGAGCCAGACTTTGGCCCCCAGGTCTTCGACGGCCCTGACCTTGGTGCGCACTATGCGCTCCCAGGAGGCGTCGTCGGCGGCGAACATGCAGTAGTTCTCGGCGGCCCAGCCCAGGGTGCCGTAGGTCCAGTCGGCGCCCACGTAGTCCAGGATCTTCCACAGCGGGACCATCTCGTCCGGCTCGGTCATGGGCTCGCGGGAGTTCTGGTTGAGGAAGAAGAAGGCCCCGGGCTTGTTCAGCGGGGCGGCCAGCTTCTCGAAGCCGGGCTGGGCCTCGTGGACCTCGTCCAGCACGTCCTCGACCACGAAGGCGAAGTCCTCCGGGGTGGCGCCCATGGCGGAGTGGGTCTCGGTCTTCAGGGACTGGTCGCAGGAGGCGACGATGCCCTTGGGGCGCTTTTCGCGCGGCCAGCAGGACCGCGCGTGGTACACCAGGCGCGGGATGTCGATGTTCATCGGGCAGACGTGCTGGCAGCGCTTGCACATCGTACACATCCAGACCCAGGGCGTGGTGGTCAGTTCCTCGTTCATGCCCAGGGCGGCCATGCGCACGAACTTGCGCGGGTCCATGCCCTCCAGGCCCGAGGCAGGGCAGCCGGAGGAGCACAGCCCGCAGGTCAGGCACATGGTGTAGTTGCCGCCCTCGGGCAGCAGTTCCTCGGCCCGGCGCTTGAAGGCCGGGCGTTCGGCGGTGGTCGTCTCGCTCATGCTCTGCGCTCTCGCTCCTTGGGCCCCGCGTCGGGGCCGGAATTGATACGGCGCACAGGATAACACCTCCCTCGCCAAAGGCAATCGCCGGGGGCGCCGTCCCGATTGCCGGAGCAATTGCTCGGTTCCTCAGCGCTTTGCCCCGGATCGCGCAAGGTTACGCTTACGTTACGATTTCGTTACAGAAAGGTTGCGCATCCCTGCCGCATCAACTACTAGTATTTTTTTTTGCGCACGACGCCTCGGTCCCGCCGGAAAACGGGAAAAGCAACCGTAGATGCGCCGGGCACAATGTGCTACCGATGTGCGAGCGGGCGCGGCCGAGGCCGGCCCAAAGCGGCCCCCCGCGCGAAAGGCGCACGGGGCGCCAAGGGATACGGCACGCATGGTGGAAGTGGAAGTTCTGATCATCGGCGCCGGGGCAACCGGTACGGGCATCGCGCGGGATCTCGCCCTGCGCGGGGTGTCTTCCCTGGTCGTCGAGCGCTGGGACATCAATGCCGGCGCCAGCGGCGGCAACCACGGCCTGCTGCACAGCGGCGCGCGCTACGTGGGCGCGGACCTGGAAGCGGCCCGCGAATGCCGCGAGGAGGGCGCGCTCCTCAAGCGCCTGGCCCCGCAGTGCGTGGAGGATTGCGGCGGCCTGTTCGTGGCCGTGGCCGGGGACGACGAGCGCTTCGTGGCCGACTTCCCGGGCCGCTGCGCCCTGGCGGGCATCGAGGC
>CAYUIN010000598.1:0-2131 GCA_964444695.1 uncultured Desulfocurvus sp. | reverse complement strand
CCGCGCGCGCCCGGGGCGGGGCGCGCGCGGCCGGGGGCCCGCTCAGGCCCCGCCTTCCCCCTGGGCCATGGCCGCCGCCATGGCGCGCAGCCGCTCGATGCCGCCCATGCTGAACTGGAAGGCCAGCTCCGCCAGGGCGTCCAGACCCTCGGGCCGCAGCGGCGGGGCCCCCGGGGCCAGGCGGGAGAGGATCGGGCCGGTGTTGCAGTAGTGCAGGGCCTGGGCGATGACGGCCCCCGCGCAGTAGCCCCGCAGCCGCGGAGGAAAGTCCGACCCCAGCATGGCGCGCAGGATGGCCTCCAGCCGCTCGGCGTCGGGGCGGATGTAGGTCTCCACGATGTGGTCCAGCCCCGGCGAGGGATGGGCCATTTCCATGAGATAGATGCTCGCCAGGTCCGCGCAGTGGTCCTGGTCGTCGATGCAGTCGTAGACCTCGTGCAGGAAGGTCCGGATGTAGTCCCGCAGCTGGTCCTCGGGCGACAGCCCGTCCGGCGCGGGCCCGTGGGGACGCCGCAGGCGCGGGGTGCGGAAGATATGCTCCAGGACCTCGGCGTACAGGCGTTCCTTGTCGCCGAAATGGTAGTTCACCGCGGCCACGTTGGCCCCGGCGCGCTCGCAGATGGCCCGCACCGTGGCGCCCCGGTAGCCCCGCGCGGCAAAAACGGCGATGGCCGCGCGGAACAGCCGCTCCCTGGTGTCCTGCCTGCCCGTGTCCTGCATGGTCTCCCCCGTCGTCCGGCTGCGCGTTGAAACAAATGTTTGAGCCGATGGTACGACAAGGGATGCCGGTGCCGTCAAGGCACAATGCGGGCCCGGCCTATTCCGGGCTGCGCAGGATGTCCAGGATTTCGTATCGCGAGGCCTGCCACGCGGGGTAGGAACCGGCGGCCACCCCCAGCAGCACCGAGCCCACGGGCACCGCCACCAGCAACAGCGGATCGAACACCGGCGGGAACAGCCCCGCCGCATACACCGCCCCCAGCAGCGCCAGGGCCACGGCCACGCCCAGCGTCCCGCCTACGCCCGAAAGCAGCCCGGACTCGAACAGGAACTGGGCCACGATGTCCCCTCGCCTGGCGCCCACCGCGCGGCGCACCCCGATCTCCAGGCGCCGCGCGCGCACCAGCAGGATCATGATCGACAAGATGCCCAGCCCGCCCACGGCAAAGGACACCGAGGAGCTGATCAGCCCCAGCGTGCCCACCAGATCCAGGGCCTGCTGCTGCAACTGGATCGTGTCCCGCGCCGTGAGCACGGAAAAATCGTCGCGCTGGTCCGGGCCGATGCCGTGGCGCGCCCGCAGGATGTCCGAGGCCGCGTCCTTGGCCCGCTCCGGGTCCGTGCCCGGCGCCAGCTCCACATACACGCCCGTCACGTAGTCCACGTTGGACATGCGGCGCATGGCCGTGGACAGCGGCACGAAGATCTGCTCGTCCTGGTCCGTGCCCGCGATGTCCGCCCCCTTGGGCGCCGTGACGCCCACCACGCGCAACAACGCCCGGTACACGTACACCTCGCGGCCCACCGCGTTTTCGCCCTTGCCGAACAGCCGCTCGGCCACCGTCGCGCCCAGCACGCAGACCATCTCCCGGTCCAGCGTCTCCTGCTCGCTGAAAAACCGCCCCTGCGCCAGCTCCAGGCTGCGCACGTGCCGGTACTCGGGCGTGGAGCCGATCACCGTGGCCGGGATCTTCACCGACCCGCTGCGGGCCGACATCGTGAGCTGCAAAAACGGCGCCCCGCTCACCGCCGAGGGCAAGCCGTGCATCACCGCATACGCGTCCCCCACACGGAAGCTCTGCTGGTCCCCGGAGGTGCCCACCGAGCCCGAACGCCGGAAACGGATGTTTCCGGCCCGGGCCATGAACAGGTTCGGGCCCAGCTTCTCCGTCTCCATCTCCGCCTTGCGGACCATGGCCTGCGACACGTGCTGCACCCCCGTCAGCGCCAGGGCGCCCAAAAAGACCCCGAGCATCGCCAACACGGTCCGCAACTTGTGCGTGGCCAAAGAAGCCAAGGCTATCCGCAACCCAAAATGCATCCCCACCACATACGCCCGCGCCCGGCCCCGACGCAAGCACCGGGACGGCCAGCCGTTTCGCAGCCGGGGCTCCGCCCCGAGCCCCGTGTT
>CAYUIN010000597.1:0-2138 GCA_964444695.1 uncultured Desulfocurvus sp. | reverse complement strand
CACATGCCGCCGAGCATGTAGGGCAGGGACTCGAGGACGGCCTGGAACGCTTTTGCGAAATGCATGATCAACTTACCCCGCTGCCGGGCCAAAGCGGAAACCGCCCGGCGGGTTCGGGATACCCGAACCCGACCGGGCGGTCAAACGTCAAAGGGCGGTCGTGGGGTCTAGTACACGTCCCACTTGGCCTTGAGCTCTTCCCAGTACGGATCGGCCATCAGCAGCTTGAGGCCCTGGTTCAGGGTCTCCAGCAGCTCGGTGTCGGCCTTGCGCACGGCGTAGGCGTAGTTCTCGGGGGCCACGTCGAAGGTGCCCGCGACCTTGTAGTCGGTGCCCTTCATGACTTCGTGGGCGATGGAGCTGTCCATGCCGGAGCCGTCGATGCGGCCGATGGGCAGGTCCTGCATGGAGAGGTCGGTGGAGTCGTACTGCACCAGCTCGAACTTGTAGCCGGGCTGCTTGACCAGCTCCTCGAGCAGACCGGCGGTGACGGTGCCGCGCTGCACGCCGATCTTCTTGCCGGAGGTCAGGAAGGCGGCCAGGTCCATGCCCTCGTCGCCGCGCACGACCAGCACCTGGGTCACGCTGTAGTAGGGGATGGTGAAATTGACGATCTTGGCGCGCTCGGCAGTGGCGCTCATGCCGGAGGCGATGAAGTCGATCTTGCCGGCGTTCAGGGCGGGAATGATGCCGTCCCAGTCGGTGGGCTGGTGCTTGACCGAGAAGCCCATCTTGTTGGCGATCCAGTTCACGGCCTCGACGTCGAAGCCCGCGGGCTTGCCGTCCTTGTCCACGAAGCCGAAGGGCGGGAAGCCGAAGTCGATGCCGTTGACGTAGCTCTTCTCCGCGGCGACGGCGCCGCCGACCAGCATCAGGCTGACGAGCACAGCCGCGACGAGCGAAATGATTTTCCTAGCCATGACCAACCACTCCTTTTCATTGCTGACATCCCAAAACCCGGGGGAGATCGCTCCTCCGGGCGCCGAATCGATAATCCAGCGTCGGAAGATTTCCGATAGCAAACCACGGCCCGTGCGGCAAGCGCAAAGCGCGCGCGCCTGCCGTGATGCCGGGTACTTGCGGCCCGCGCAGGGCGCGCGGCGCGGGCCCGGCCGTCCCGCCCCGGCCCCTGGGCCCGCCGCGCGGAAATCACTGTCTATTGCAATTATTTCAAGCCATGATAGATTGTTAGCTGTGCCCGTCGGCCTCCGGCCGCACCCCGTCGTCAGGGAGAACCATGACCCGCATCCGCCCCGTCCCGCTCCTCATGCCGCTGCTGGCCGCGCTGCTGGCCGCGCTGCTGGCGGCGGGGCCGCGCCCGGCCGAGGCCGGGGACGGACCGGCCATGGGCCCCGGCGACCTGCGCTACGTCACCGAGCAGTATTATCCTTTCAATTACCAGGACGGGGACGTCGTGCGCGGCATCTCCGCCGAGCTGCTGCGCCTGGTCTGGGCCCGCATGGGCGAGGCCGAGCGGCCCATCGCCCTCCTGCCCTGGGCCCGGGCCTACGAGGAGGCCCTGCTGGAACCGGGCACCGTGATCTTCAGCATGGCCCGCACCCCGGAGCGCGAGCACCTCTTCCGCTGGGTCGGGCCCATCCACACCGTACGCTTCATGCTCTTCACCAAGGCCGCATCCGGGCTGACCGTCCTGGGCCCGGAGGACCTGGCCGGGCTGCACGTGGGCACCGTGCGCGGAGACGTGGCCGAGGGCGCCCTCAAGGCCCTGGCCCCGGAGGCCCGCCTGGAGCCCGTGGCGGACATGGAGCACAACCTGAGCAAGCTGCTGGCCGGGCGGCTGGACGCCGTGGCCTACGAGGAGCGCAGCATGCGCCGCCTGCTGACGGACCGGGGCCTGGACCCCGCGACCCTGCGCCCGGTGCTGCTGCTGCGCGAGACCGTGGTCTGCTACGCCTTCCACCGCCTGGTGCCCCAGGCCCTGGTCGCACGCTTCCAGCAGGCGCTGGACGCCATCCGGGCCGAACCGGCCTACACCGAACTCCTGGACAAGTATCTGGATTAGAAAGGAAGGGCCCCGGCGATCCGGCTCCGGACGGCGACGGCCCGGCGTCTTATGCCGCGCCCGGCGCCGCGCCCGGCCGGCGGCCTATTCGCGGAAGTCCCGGGCCGGGAACTGG
>CAYUIN010000596.1:0-2140 GCA_964444695.1 uncultured Desulfocurvus sp. | reverse complement strand
CCCGTCGGGCGGCCCCATTTAAGGATTCTTAAGGAAATTATTTCCTTAAGCGGGTCCAGGGCAGAGCCCTGCCGGGTTTGGGCGAAGCCCAACCGCCGGAGGCACTTGCACCCCTCGGCGTATCCCCGACGCAGCTAGTTCATGCGGCGGCTGGGGGTGGGGGCGATGGCGAGGAGGGCCTGTTCGTCCACGGTGGAGGATTGTTCGATGAGCAGGCGGCAGCGTTGGCCGCAGGTGCTGAAGCGGGCCAGGATGTGTTCGTAGGTGGAGGCCTGCTCGGGTGTCAGTTGCCGGGCGAAGTCGGCGTCGCGCAGCAGGGTCAGCAGGTCGGAGGCGGTGGTGGCGAGGTTGCGGTACTCCTCGATCATGGCCTCGCGGAAGGTGCCGTTCCTCAGCTCGGCGAGGATCTCCGGGCGCAGGGTTTCGCGGAGCTTTTCGAAGGTGCTGCGAAGTTCTTCCGGGGTCGGTTCCATGTCCAGGGCGCGCATATCCGGCCTCCTTGCAAGCCGGATGATTCCGGCGGGTTGGCGTTGTTTGCCCAAGGCTGAGCAAGCACCGGGCCAAACGGGAAGTTCTTGCGTGATATGCTGTTATTTTGGGATGTTGCTGACGTAGCGCGGCGCGGTGCGAGGGGCTGGCCGGGCCGCGGCGTCAAAAGGTCGGCGGGATGGATTTCCGGGAATTCGGCGTAAGGTTTTTCGGGCATCGTCCGATGAGAAGGTCAACGGCTTGCGGGACCCGGTTCACGGGGCGGCGGGCCGGGGCACGGACGCATAACCGAGTGGAGGAACCTCATGGGCACGGTCATCGCCCTTGACGCATACCGGATGAGCAAGAACCCCGAGGAGCATCTTCGGAGCATCTTGTATCCGCCGCCGCGCATCAACGACGGGCAGATTTTCGCCCGCGACTATTCGAAGCTGGACGGCATCGTGTTCGCGGTGCTGAAGATCCGCGAGATCCTGCGCTACCATGTGACGACCAACGAGGAGTGGCAGTATCTCGCCTTGCAGGTGCTGGACGCGGCGTACTATTTCAACGCCGAGAAAAGCGAGCTGTTGCGCGAGGCCACGCGGTCGCTGAAGGATTACATTCTGGAGGAGATGGACAAGCGCAACGGCAAGGACATGACGTCCGCGTTGTTGCTGCTGGACCTGATCGAGAAGTCGCCCAAGTTCCGCCAGAAGCAGCCCGCCCTGGACGGCTGAGCCCGCCCGCGCGGCCATGGAACGTGAAACGCCCCCGGGGGGAACCGGGGGCGTTTTTTTGTGCGCCTTGCGATGCGGATGGGGATTGCTGCTGGGGTGTCGTCTCAACGGCTCAGCCGAGGAGCGGCGCACAGGACCGGGTCGGCCCAAATATCACGGACGTCTCTACTGCCTGCCCTCGGCCCCCAGGGGCGGGAACTGTTCCTGGGCGGCGCAGTCGTCGCAGACGCCGAAAAATTCGATGACCGCGTGGGTGATGTCGAACCCCGGCGCGGTGTAGCTGGATGCGTCCACCCCGTGCATGGGCTCCAGGACGTCCCCCACCCGGCCGCAGCGCATGCAGCGCACGTGGCAGTGGGGGCTGACGTCGCCGTCGAAACGCTTCTGGCTCCCGGCGGACTCGAGCTTGAGCACGTCGCCGTTCTCCCAGAGCACGTCCAGGTTTCGGTATACGGTCCCAAGGCTGATGCGCGGCAGGCGCTCGCGCACGATGTCGTACAACTCGTCCGCCGTGGGGTGGCTCTTGAGTTTGCGCAGCTCCTCCAGAATGATCCGGCGCTGCTTGGTCATGCGCTGTGCTCGTTGTTCGGTCATAATTTCCTCATGCTCTTTCTTGATAACTATTACTGTTAAGCCGCTACGTCAAGCCTTTTCCCAAGATTTCCCCGCTCCCCCTGCGGGCCGACGGGTTGCGGCGGCTGCGACAGGGGAAAAAGGCAAATGCCTCCGGCGGCCGGGGCGCTATCTCAGCTCTCCCCATTCCTAAGCTCGCCCTCTCCCTCCGGTCGGGGCAAGCTAAGGACTGGGGGTCCCCGGACCCCGCTCAAGGGGATAATCCCCTTGAGAATCCCTCTTTTGGGCCGACTGCCGGGTTGCTCATGAAAAAGGCTCGGCGACTGCCGAGCCTTTCCTTTTGAGCAACCCGTCAGGCG
>CAYUIN010000595.1:0-2141 GCA_964444695.1 uncultured Desulfocurvus sp. | reverse complement strand
CAGGCCGCCCATCTCGGGATTCTTAAGGGCGAAAGCCCTTAAGCCGCCGGAGGCCGACGCCTAACGACAGGCACCCGCCCCGCCGGTCCTCCCTGTCCCGCTGCCGCCTCCGGAGCCGGACGCTAGCCCTTGGCCTGTAGCTCGGCGGCGGCTTTTTCCACGCCCGCCTTGAAGCCTTCGCGGGCGTCCAGGAGCTTTTGTTCCAGGGCCTTGTCGGACAGGGCCAGGATCTGGGCGGCCATCCAGGCGGCGTTGCGCGCGCCCGCCTTGTCCAGGGCCACGGTGCCCACGGGGAAACCCGGAGGCATCATCACCGTGGCCAGCAGCGCGTCCATGCCGCCCAGGGCCGAGGCCGTGACCGGGATGCCCAGCACCGGGCGCACGGTCTTGGCCGCCACGGCCCCCGCCAGGTGCGCGGCCATGCCCGCCGCGCAGATGAACACCTGGCAGCCGCCCTCCTCCAGCTCCTCGACCAGCGCCGCCGTGCGCTCCGGCGTGCGGTGCGCGCTGGTCACGGTGAAGGTGTACGGAATGCCCAGCGAGTCCAACACGTCGGCGCAGGGCCGGATCATCGGCTCGTCGGAAATGCTGCCCATGAAAATGGCGACCTTGCTCATCTACTCGCTCCTCTTCAGGCCCTTGTCGCCGATGTCGCGGCGGAAATAACAACTCTCGAAGGCGATCCGCTCCACGCCCCGGTAGGCCAGGGCCTTGGCCTCGGCCAGGGTCGCGCCCAGCGCCGTCACGCCCAGCACGCGCCCGCCGCTGGACAGCACCTTGCCGCCCTCGGCCCTGGTGCCCGCATGGAACACCTTCAGCCCGTCCAGCGCGTCCGCCTCCGCGATGCCCGTGATCTCCATGCCCTTGGCGTAGCTCTTGGGATACCCGCCCGCCGCCAGCACCACGCAGATGCTCGTCTCCGGCTTCCAGCGCACCGGCAGCTCGTCCAGGCGCCCCTCGACGCAGGCCAGCATGATCTCCGTCAGGTCCGTGTCCAGGCGCATCAGCAGCGGCTGGCACTCCGGATCGCCGAAACGAACGTTGTATTCCAGCACCTTGGGCCCGTCCGGCGTGTACATCAGGCCCGCGTACAACACGCCCACGAAGGGATTGCCGCTCTTGGCCATGTAGTCCACGATGGGCCGGATCACCAGCTCGCCCGTGGCCGCCCAGTCCGCCTCCGGCAGGATCGGCGCCGGACTGTACGCGCCCATGCCGCCAGTGTTCGGGCCCGTGTCGCCCTCGTAGATCGCCTTGTGGTCCTGCGAGGACGGCATCAGCGCGATGCTCTCCCCGTCGCAGAACGCCAAAAACGAGGCCTCCTCGCCCACCAGCGCGTCTTCCACAACGACCCGCTCGCCCGCCGCGCCGAACACGCCCTTGACCATCATCTCCTCGATGGCCTCGAGCGCCTCCTCACGCGTGGAACAGACCACCACGCCCTTGCCCGCCGCCAGCCCGTCGGCCTTGACCACGCACGGCATGCTCCGCTCGCGCACGTGCGCCCGGGCGTCGTCGTAGTCGTCGAAGACCTCGAAATCCGCCGTGGGCACGCCCGAGGCGCGCATCACCGTCTTGGCGAAGGCCTTGGAACCCTCCAGCTGCGCCGCAAACGCGTTGGGACCGAAACAGGCGATGCCCTCGCCCTCCAACACGTTGCGCAGGCCCAGCACCAACGGCAATTCCGGCCCCGCCACCACCAGGTCGACGGCCTTCTCCCGCGCGAACGCCACCAGCGCGGGCAGATCGTCGTCCGCAATGGCCACGTTCTCGCCAAGCTGCGCCGTGCCGCCGTTGCCCGGGGCGATGTACAACGCCTCCACCTTCGGGCTCTGCGAAAGCTTCCAGGCCAAGGCATGCTCACGCCCGCCGGAACCAACGATGAGAATTCTCAAGGCGTCCTCCCTTGCGGCCACCACGGGCCGTCCATGAATATACGCTCGATACCGGCGGCGCATGCCCCGGCACGCTCCGCCGGACGCCACCAAGGGCCGCCAGGGGACCCCCATTCAGATTGCGCGCAACCTACCCCAACACCGCCCGGAACGCAAACCGCACGGGGCGGCCGAACCCGCCGGGAGCAAGGCGAATGCCTCCGGCGGGGGGGGGGGGGGGGGGGGGGGGGGGGGGGGGGGGGGGGG
>CAYUIN010000594.1:0-2141 GCA_964444695.1 uncultured Desulfocurvus sp. | reverse complement strand
GCGGCCCAAAAGAGGGATTCTCAAGGGGATTATTCCCTTGAGCGGGGTCCGGGGCGGAGCCCCGGCCGCCGGAGGCCTCCCCTTCGCACCCCCTTGGCCCGTCCCTGACCCTGGCGTGTGCCTGGGGGCAAGGCGGGATTTTACGGGGTGTAAAGAATCCTGACATCTGGGCGTTCGTCCCGTTTTCAGCCTGTTTGTGAAGTATTGTTATTCCAGCATGTTGCGTGTTGCGTGATGTGGCATGGGGCTTGCCTTTGGCGGAGTGAGAGGGAGGCCTGTGCGCATGAGTTCGATGGAGTTTCACGTCGTGGTCACGGACCGCAATCCGCATGTGCGGGAACTGCTTTCGCGGGAGCTGCTGCGCGACGGTTTCCGAGTGTCGCAGGCGCGGGACGCGGACCAGTTGCGGGAGATTCTGGGGCGCGGGGAGGCGGTGCACGTGGTGATTCTGGACCCGGAATTGCGCGGAGTGCGGGTCTCGGATTTGAGTGCGGCCGGTGGGCTGCGGGTGGTGGTCTTTGCCCAACGGGACGCGGAGCTGGCGCCGGAGTTGTCCGGCGCGGCGTGTGTCGCGGCGCGGGTGGACAAGCAGGGCGATCTGGACGGGTTGCGGGGCGCGGTGCGCGCCGCCGTGGCCGGGGAGGGAGAAGATGTCCGATGACGCGCGGTACCGTCGACTGGGGCGGGACATGGTCCTGTCCATGGTTCTGGTGTCCATCACGCCGCTGTTGTTGGTGTTCGGCATCGTGGGCTTCGAGTTCCACACCTCGTACCGGGACAAGGTCTTCGAGCATCTGGGCGTGGTGGTCGAGAAGCATTCGCAGATCGTGGACGATTTTTTGAGCGAGCGGCTGGCGGAGGTGCGCATCCTGTCGGAGAGCGTGCCCGCCGAGCGGCTTGAGCGTTCGCAGACCCTGACCGAGGTCCTGTCCTCGCTGCGCACGCACCACCGGGGCATCTTCGTGGACCTGGGCGTGGTGGGCGCGGACGGCATCCAGAAGGCCTATGCCGGGCCTTTCAAGCTTGAGGGAGCTGATTATTCGGCAGCGAACTGGTTTGCCGAGGTCAAGCGGCGCGGGTCGTACATCAGCGACGTCTTCCTGGGGCTTCGCGGCACGCCGCACTTCATCGTCGCGGTGCGCCTGGGCAGCGGGGACGAGGCGCGGGTGATGCGCGCCACGGTGGATTTCGACGCCTTCAACCACCTGGTGGAGAACATGGGCATCGGCCTCACGGGCCAGGCCTACATCGTCAACACCCGGGGCGAGTTCCAGACCGGCCCGCGCGAGGAGCTGCGCGCGGAGCTGGCGGCGCTGCTGCCCAAGGTCCGGGCCTGGGTGGCCGAGGCCGAGAGCGGCGCGGGCCGCAGCGGCATGCCCGGGGTCGGCCTGGGCGTGGCGGCCTCGCCGGTCATCGACGGGGAGGTTTTACTGGTGGCCAGGCCGCTCAAGAGCGGGGAGTGGATTCTCGTCTTCCGCCAGGACTCCGCCGAGGCCTTCGCCAGCCTGCGCACCACGCGCAACCTCGGGTTGCTGGTGGTCTTTCTCGGCTGTCTGGCCATCACGGCCATGGCCCAGTGGCGGGCCGGGCGGATGGTGGAGAGCCTGCGCCAGGCGGACGAGGAGAAGGAGATGCTCGGCAAGCAGGTCATCGAGACCGGCAAGCTGGCCACGGTGGGCGAGCTGGCGGCGGGCATCGCGCACGAGATCAACAATCCCGTGGCGATCATGGTCGAGGAGGGCGGCTGGATTTCGGACCTGATGAGCGGCGAGGAGCCGATGTCCGACGAGGACCGCGCGGAGGTCCGCCGCGCGCTGGAGCAGATCCGCACCCAGGGCCGCCGCTGCAAGGACATCACCCACAAGCTTTTGAGCTTCGCCCGGCGCACGGACAGCGTGCCCCGCCAGGTGGACCTCAACGCCTGCATCGGCGAGATGGCGGACCTTTCGCGCCAGCGGGCGCGCATCGCCGGGGTGGAGATCGTCACCGATCTGTCGCCCGAGTCGCCGGGCATCTGCGCCTCGCCTTCGGAGATCCAGCAGGTGCTGCTCAATCTCATCAACAACGCCGTGGACGCCATGGAGCACACGGGCGGGCGGCTGACGCTGGCCACGAGCGTGGAGGACGGGATGGCCCACGTC
>CAYUIN010000593.1:0-2153 GCA_964444695.1 uncultured Desulfocurvus sp. | reverse complement strand
ATGAGGGACAGGCCGACACCGATCAGCGCGTAGATGCCGCCGATCAGCAGGCCGTCCTCGCGCACCACCCAGAGGATGCCGTGGGGGTCGCGGGCGTAGTCCATGTCCCGGACCCCGGCCATGGTGGCGTGCTCGGCCAGGATGGTCAGGTCCGGCGAAGTGTAGCGGTAGGAGCCGATGTCGAAGCGCATCTCCCGGATGCGGCGGCCCGAGCGGGACACGAAGAGCACGGCCCCCCCGGCCAGCAGGGCCGGACGGTCGGCCGAGCCGTTGGCGCTCTGGCGCTTGCACTGGCGGTCGTCCGGGGTCATGGCCTGGCCCTCGCCGCCCGACCAGACCCGGACCTCCGAGGCGTTGGTGCCCACCAGCAGGTCCTCCTGGTCCATGATCCAGCGGATGGGATTGACCCGCGCCCCGGACAGGGTGACGTAGAAGCTGTCGTCGGCCAGGGGCTCCTCCTGGGCTCCGGAGTTGTAGGGCGTGGTGTTGTCCCGGAAGTCCTCGTATTCGCCCGTGCGCGAGAACCACAGGGTCAGGGGCCGGTCGGGCGTGGCCCCGAGCACCAGGCGATCCTCGTAGAAGGCCACCACCGAGGGCCAGTTGCCGTCGTCCCAGTCCTCCGGGCGGCTGGTCTCGGTGTAGATCTTTTCCCAGTAGGAGCGCTGCAGCGCGCCGCTCTCGTTGTAGATGGCCTCGATCTGGTTCCTGGTGTGGTCGGGGTCGTCGGAGAAGCTCAGGTTGAGGCTGCCGCCATCGGCCACGAACACTCCCTCGCCCATGTAGCGGAAGATGGTGGGCGTACCCGACGGGGTCTCGCCGTGCACGATGCAGGTGGCCGAGAACTCCTGGCCGTCGGGCAGGGTCAGCCGGTCCCCGTCCTTGCCGTCGTCCTTGCCGTCGGAGTTGGTGTCGGTGATGGACAGGTCGTGCCCGGGGATGAGGAACCCCATGGCCTCCAGGGTCCAGGCCGCGTGGCCCGTGCGGGTCAGCCGCCTGGGGGGGTGGTTGGGGTGGACCAGGAACAGGGTGTCCGCGCTCTGCACGCAGCGCACCTTGAAGACCTCGTCGGCGGCGTAGGGCGATTCGATGCCGTAGGGCTGGTCCTCGTCGTCCAGGATCAGGCCGCCGTCCTTGAAGAAGCGCATGGCCTGGTCGCCCAGCTCGATGACGTAGCTCTGGGAGGCCTCGGCGTTGAAGTCGAAGGGGATGAGGCGCACGGCGGCCTCCTGGTTCCCGGCCAGGGCGATGAAGCGGGTCCCGGGGCGACGCAGGACCGAGCCGTGGGGCCGGACCACGAAGTTCTCCAGGCGTCGGCAGCCCGAGAAGTACTTCTCGTGGTCCGTGCGGCCGTCCAGGTGGCGGGAGAGCTCACCGGCCGTGAAGGCGTTGATGATGGGCGTGGCGGCGCGCATGGCCTAGCCCCTGTCCACGCCGGGCACGAGCCGGGTTCCGGAAACGCGGGCCTGGATGAAGCGGTTGGGGCCGAACAGGCCCAGGTCCTGGGGTTCGGGCTGGCCGCCGCCCTGGGCGTCGCGCGACTTGGCCGTCTTCAGGCGGTCGGCGTAGAGCTGGAGCATGCGCTCCTTTTCCGCGCTGGAGCCGGTGATCTTCTTGGCCACCTTGGCCGCAATGCGCGCGGACAGGGCGGCCCGGAAGGTGGGCGGCATGAGGGTGGGGTTGGTCACGCGGCGCACGTAGCGCACGGCCATGGCCGGAGCGTCGGCCAGCAGCCGCCCGCCTTCCACGCGGCAGTGGGTCTCGGGCCAGGTCTCCATGACGTGCAGGCAGTCCGAGGGCAGGGCAAAGGCGTTGGCGAAGCCGAAGGCCGGGGCGTCGGCCAGCAGGGCCAGCTCGGCCCGGGCCGTGGCGAACTTCCAGGGGTGCTCCTCCAGCAGGGCGTCGCGCTCGGTGGGGTAGACCTCCGAGACGATGCGCGCCCGCTCGGTGTCCTGATCGGCGGAGGTGATGCGGTCCTCGCCCAGCTCCACCAGGGCGCTGGACAGGATCTCCACGACGGATGCGGCCATGGCGAGTCTCCCATGTGTTGCGGTGGCGGGGGCCGCGCGGGCGGCCCCCGGCTAAAGTGTTGCCTGGTGTCGCGTCCTTGAAATCCACAGCTGTGAATTTCAGGAAAAACAATAAAATTATATTGT
>CAYUIN010000592.1:0-2156 GCA_964444695.1 uncultured Desulfocurvus sp. | reverse complement strand
CCCGGGGTTTCGCCGCCGGACAGGGCGTCGGACTGCACCGCGAAGCCCGCGCGGCGGACGACCAGCGCGCCGCAGCCCGGGCAGCGCGTGGACTCCGCGTCGTGGCCCGGGACGTTGCCGGTGTAGACGTATTTCAGGCCCGCCGCCTCGCCCAGGGCCCAGGCCCGCTCCAGGGTCTTGACCGGGGTCGGGCCGACTTCGCGCAGGTGGTTGTCCGGGTGGAAGCGCGAGACGTGCCAGGGCACGTCCGGGCCCAGCTCCCCGGCGATGAACCCGGCGATGGCCGCCAGCTCGGCGTCGGAGTCGTTGAGGCCGGGGATGATCAGCGTCGTGACCTCCAGCCACCAGCCCAGGGCCGCGATGCGCCGCAGATTGTCCAGCACCGGGCCCAGCCGCGCGCCGCAGATCTCGCGGTAGAAGTCTTCGGAAAAGGCCTTGAGGTCGATGTTCGCGGCGTGGACCAGCGGGCCCAGTTCGTCCAGGCACTCGGGGCTCATGAAGCCGTTGGAGACCATGATGTTCTTCAGGCCCGCATCCACGGCCAGGCGCGCCGTGTCCTGCATCAGCTCGAAGAACACCGTGGGCTCGGAGTAGGTGTAGGAAACGCTGCGGCAGTCGTGCTCCACGGCGGCGCGCACCAGGGAGGCCGGGTCCGCCGGGCGGCCCTGCACGGCCCCGCCCGCGCGCGGCGGCTGGGACAGGCTCCAGTTCTGGCAGAACGAGCAGGACAGGTTGCAGCCCATGGTGGCGAAGGACAGGGTCCGCGTCCCGGGCAGGAAGTGGAACAGCGGTTTCTTCTCCACCGGGTCCACGCCCAGCGACGCCACGCGGTCCGCCACCAGGGTGCGCAGGGCGCCGCCCTCGTTGACGCGTACGCCGCAGCGGCCCCGGGCGCCGTCCTCGACCACGCAGAAATGGCTGCACAGGCGGCACTGGACCTTGCCGCCCGGCAGGGGCTTCCACAGCCGGGCCTCGTGCATGGCGTCCTCCCGCCGGGCGCGTGGGCGCGCGGCTACTGCTTCTTGGCCGGGGCCGGGTAGTTCAGCTCGGGGTGGACCTCGATGGGGCCGATCTGCTGCTCCTGGCTCGGCGCGGGCGGCGGCGGCGGCTCCACGCGCATGAACACGTCCCCGGTCTCGGGGTCGCGGCCCATGCGCATGTTCTCGTCCATGGTCCCGAAGACGTTGTCCCGGCGCTGGGGCGGGGCGGGCCGGGGGGCCGGGGCCTGCGTGGCCTGTTCTTCGGCCTGGGACGCGGCCTGCCCGGCGGTCTGGGCCGGGGCCGGAGCGGCCGCCAGCAGCGCCGCCAGGGCCAGGCCCGCCAGGCCCGCCGCCAGCGGCCCCCGCGACTTCCGGGCCAATATACTGGAATGCAACATCAAAAAATACTCCCTTGAAGATTGGGCGCGAAACCCTTATAACGCTCACCTTGGCTTTTTGCCACGGATATTCATTGCAAGGAGCGTTCCTCATGACCGACAGGTCCAAGGCCTACACCGAGGCCGGCGTGAACATCGGAGCCGGCAACGCCTTCGTGTCGCGCATCAAGGACATGGTCGCCTCGACCTTCACCGGCGGCGTGATCACCGACATCGGCGGCTTCGGCGGCCTGTTCAAGCTGGACACCTCCACCATGGAGGAACCCGTGCTCGTCGCCTCCACGGACGGCGTCGGCACCAAGCTCAAGCTGGCCTTCGAATACGACATGCACGATACCATAGGTATCGACCTGGTGGCCATGAGCGTCAACGACATTCTGGTCCAGGGCGCGCGTCCGCTGTTCTTCCTGGACTACTTCGCCACCGGCAAGCTGGACGTGGACCGCGCGGCCCAGGTCGTGGCGGGCGTCGTGGAAGGCTGCCGCCAGTCCGAATGCGCGCTGCTCGGCGGCGAGACCGCCGAGATGCCGGACTTCTACCAGCCCGGCGAATACGACCTCTCCGGCTTCTGCGTCGGCGTGGTGGACAACGCCAAGATCGTGGACGGCTCCGCCGTGCGCCCCGGCGACAAGATCATCGGCCTGGCCTCCTCGGGCATCCACTCCAACGGCTACTCCCTGGTGCGCAAGCTGGCCGCCGCCTCGGGCCTGTCCGGCTCGGACCCCTTCCCCGGGACCGAGCGCACCGTGGCCGAGGTGCTGCTGGCGCCGACCAAGAT
>CAYUIN010000591.1:0-2156 GCA_964444695.1 uncultured Desulfocurvus sp. | reverse complement strand
CGTGCAGCGTGACCTCGGTGCCGGTGCTGGTGTCTCCGGCCAGCTCCGCCGGGCGCACGAAGGGCACGTCCAGCCCGCAGGCGCGGCCCACGGCCAGGATCGCCTCGCTGTCCGAGGACAGGACCACCCGGTCCAGGGTGCGCGAGGCCAGCGCGGCCTGCGCGGTCCAGGCCAAGAGCGGCCGGCCCCCGACCTCGCGGATGTTCTTCATGGGCACGCCCTTGGAGCCGCCGCGCGCGGGCACCAGGCCCAGGACCTTCTTGCCGTCAATCATTGAACAACTCGTGCACTTCGCCGTTGGCCCGCTCCAGGTCGCTCATCCGGCCGATGTCCAGCCAGTATTCGCGCAGCGGGTAGACCGAGACCTGGTGCCCGGACTGCTTGAACCGGGGCAGCAGGTCGGGCATGTCGCAATATTCGCATTTGGTGACGAAGCCCAGCGCCTCGGGATCGAGGACGTAGATCCCGGCGTTGACGAAATACCGGTGGGTCGGCTTCTCCACGATGTCCAGCAGGACGTTGTCCTCGGTGCGCACCACGCCGTAGGGAATCTGGAACTCGTAGTTGCGCACGCAGACCGTGGCCAGCCTGCCCTGCTCCTCGTGGAAGCGCAGCAGGTTGGCGTAGTCGATGGTGGTCAGCACGTCGCCGTTCATCAGCAGCACGGGCCGCTGCTGCGGCTCGTGCAGCAGGCCCAGCGCCCCCGCCGTGCCCAGGCGCCGGTCCTCGCGCAGGTAGCTGATGGACACCCCGAAGTCCGACCCGTCGCCGAAATGGTCCTCGATGACGTGGGCCATGTAGTTCACCGACAGGGCGATGTTGGAAAACCCCTGGGAGGCCAGGCGCTTGACGATGATCTCCAGCAGCGGCCTGCCGCCCACGCGCAGCATCGGCTTGGGGCAGTTCTCGGTCAGCGGGCGCAGGCGCTCGCCCAGGCCCCCGGCCATGATGACCACCGTGTTCTCGAAGCGCTGGCTGCCGTCCAGGTCGCGCAGCAGTTCCAGGCCGACCACGCGGCCCTGCTCGTCCAGCACGGGCAGCTGGCGCACGCCGTGGCCGCGCATCAGGTTGGCCAGGCTCGCCTGGTCCAGGCCCAGGCGGGCCACCACGGGCTTGCGGTTGATGACGGCCAGCACCGGGCCGTCCAGGTCCGCCCCGCGCAGCAGGCCCCGGCGGATGTCGCCGTCGGTGACGGTGCCCAGCAGGCGGCCGTCCTCGTCGGTCACCAGCCCGATCTGGTATCCGCTGGCGTCGATGACGGCCAGCACCTCGCGCAGGGACGTGCCCTGGGAAATCTCCACCTTCTTCCAGTCACCCATGATCGCGCATACCGCCTGTTAGAGTTTGGGGCCGCGCGGCGCGGGCATCTCGATGAGTTCGTCGGGCTCGTAGTCGCGCTCCGCCGTCCTGCCCAGCACGTCGTAATAGTCCAGCGGGGAGACGCCCGTGCCCGGGCGCTTCACCACGAGGTGCTCCTCGCCGAAGGCCTCCCCGGCGGCCACCGCCGTGGCGGTGACGATGCTCTTGCGCGCCACCTCCATGTTGCGCCGCTCCCGGGGGCCGGGCTCCTTGACCGCCGAGCCGAGGGCCGTGCGGGCCTCGCGCACCGCGCGGACCATGGCCGCCAGCTCGTCCGGGTCCAGGCTGGCCGCGTGGTCCGGGCCGGGCAGGGCCTTGTCCAGGGTGAAGTGCTTCTCCACGATGCACGCCCCCCGGGCCGCGGCGGCCACGGGCACGACGATGCCCCGGGTGTGGTCGGAGTAGCCCACGGGCAGCCCGAAGGCCTCGGCCAGGGTGTCCATGGCCCGCAGGTTCACCTCGTCCAGGGGCGCGGGATATTCCGTGGTGCAGTGCAGCAGCGTCACCCGCTCGCGCAGGGCGTCCCAGGCGGTTTGCGAGTCCAGGGCCCGGGCGAAGGCCGCCCGCGAGGGCGCGCCCTGCCCCGCATACCCGAAGGCCAGCACGCCCAGGGCGTCGCGCACGTCGTCCAGGGTGCACATGCCCGTGGAGAGGATCACCGGCAGCCCGCAGCGGGCCACGTCCAGCAGCATGGGCGCGTCGGTCACGTCGCCCGAGGGGACCTTGATCCGGCCGATGCCGATGTCCAGCAGCAGGTTCAGGCTCTCGCGGTCGAAGGCGGTGGACATGAATTCGAT
>CAYUIN010000590.1:0-2161 GCA_964444695.1 uncultured Desulfocurvus sp. | reverse complement strand
CCGCGCCCCAGGCCGCCAGGGCCAGCCCCGCCGCGCCCAGCGCGCCGGACAGGGCCAGGGGCAGCGGCGCGCGCCGGGCCAGGCGTTCCAGGCGGTCGGCCACGGCCCCCAGCAGGCGCACCGGGTGCGGCCAGCTCCGGGGGTCGCCCAGGGCGAGGTCCCGGCCCAGGGCCAGCAGGGGCAGCAGCGGATTGAAGTCGGCGGGCATGGCGCGTCCTGGGGGTCGGAGGTTTGCGGCGGGGCCCGCGCGGGGCGCCCGGGCTGGGGCGGATGTACCGCGCGCGGCGCCCCCATGGCAACACCCGCGCGCGCCCCAGGCCACGCTGCGGGGAGCGGAAACCGCCCGTCCCACGGGCCATTGCGGGCGCGCGCGCCGTCCGGGAGAAATCCGGGCCAAGGGCTTTAGTTCCCAGGGGAAACCGTGCTAAGCTGAGGCAACGGCCACCCCCCAAGGAGAACCCGCCATGCCCAGCCGCACATCCGTCGCCCGCCGGACCGTCCTGGTCCTGATCCTGGTCCTGGGCCTGGGTGCGGTGCTGTGCGTCCCGGGCCGGGCCCCGGCCAAGAAGCCGTTGATCTTCGCGGGCGGGCCCATCGGCGGGACGTTCAACTACTTCGCCACGGCCATGGCCGAGCGCATCAGCAAGGACGTGCCGGGGCTGGTCATCTCCAACGAGGGCTCGGGCGGCTCGGTGGCGAACCTGCACCGCCTGCAGGCGGGCGAGATCGATTTCGCCATCGTCTATTCCGGCGATGCCTACCTGGCCCGGCACGGCCGCCTGCCCGGCGACCAGACGCGCTACGACGCCGTGCGCGCCGTGTCCTTCCTCTACGCGGCCCCGGCGCACCTGGTGGTCCGGCGCACGGACAACGTGACCTCCGTGCGGGACCTGGCGGGCAGGCGCGTGGCCGTGGGCAACCCGGGTTCGGGGGCGGCCACGGCGGCCCGGCGGTTCTTCACCCACCTCGGCCTGTGGGACGGCATCGTGCGCATGAACATGGGCTACGCCGAGGCCGCGCGGGCCTTCGGCAAGGGCGAGATCGACGCCTTCTGGGTCTTTGCCGGGTTCCCCAACTCCTCGGTCATCGAAGCCTGCGCCTCGGGCGATGCGGTGCTCCTGGACCTGAGCGCCGAGGCCCAGGCCAGCGGCTTTTTCGAGCACTATCCGTTCTACGCGCCGATGCGCATCCCCGCCGGGACCTATCGCCGCCAGACCGAACCCGTGCGCTCCTTCCAGGACGCGGCCCTGTGGTGCACCGCGCGCCACGTGGACGACGACGACGTGTACCGCGCCGTGGGCTCCGTGTTCTCGCCCCGGGCCCTGTCGGACATGGTCTACGTCGGCACCGTCGCCGGGGGCCTGTCCGTGGACAACGCGATGACCGGGGTGGCGATCCCCGTGGCGCCCGGCGCCGAGCGTTTCTGGCGCGAGCGGGGCATCGTCCCGCCCCCGGCCGACTGATCCCCCGCGCCCGCGCGGCGCCGCTCCCCAACCCCGCAGACGCCACGCGTCAGGCCGCCCGGACGGCAGCTTTCTTTTGCCACGGCCAGTCGATCCTGCTATGCGTATAAGATGATCGGAGTCTTGCTCGGGCCCCGGATCGGGGCTCGCGGCGGGCGCGCCGCCTAGTCGGGCAGCAGGCCCGCCCCGCCCAGGGCGGTGTACAGCAGCACCCCGGCGGCGGTGGACATGTTCAGGCTGCGCACCTGCCCCCAGATGGGGATGCGCACGTGGTGGGCGTGTGCGGCGAACAGGGCCTGCGGCAGCCCGCGCGTTTCCGGGCCCAGGACCAGGAGATCGTCCCCGTCCCAGGCGAAGCGGTCGAACCGCTCCCCGCGCCGCGCGCTGGACAGGACCAGCCTGCGGCCCCCGGCGTGGGCCAAAAGCGACGCCCAGTCCGGATGGACCAGCACGTCCACGTGGGGCCAGTAGTCCAGCCCGGCCCGTTTCAGGGCCCGGTCGTCGATGGAGAACCCCAGCGGCTCGACCAGGTTCAGACGCGTGCGCGTGGCGGCGCAGAGCCTGGCGACGTTGCCCGTGTTGGGCGGAATTTCCGGTTCGAACAGCACGAGTTCCATGGGCGCTCCCTTGTGCGCCCCGGCGGTGGGGCGCCGCCTGGGTGTACACTAAGGCCGCGCCCGGAGGCAAGCCCGGCGCCC
>CAYUIN010000589.1:0-2162 GCA_964444695.1 uncultured Desulfocurvus sp. | reverse complement strand
TCAGTCATTGAACACCGCCTTGACCCGGATGGCGAGCCACTCGCAGATCATGATCAGCCCGATGATGGAGATCAGGATGGCGGCGAGGAAGTCGTAGTCGAAGCGCTGGAAGGCCGCGAAGAGCGTCCCGCCGATGCCGCCCGCGCCGACGATGCCGACCATGGTGGAGTTTCGCATGTTGGCGTCGAACTGGTAGGTGGCGAAGCCGATGAAGCGGTTCAGCACCTGGGGCAGCACGGCGTAGAGGATGAGGCTCATGAACGGGGCTCCGGCGGCGCGGCAGGCCTCCACCGGTTTGAGGGAGATTTCCTCGATGGCCTCGGAGAAGAGCTTGCCGATGAAGCCGATGGACGCGAAGACGAGGGTCAGGATGCCCGCCAGGGGGCCGAAGCCGACGGCCTTCACGAACAGGATGGCGAAGATCACCGGGTGGAACGAGCGGCAGATGGCGATGATGGTCCGCGCGGGCCAGGTGGCCCAGGCGGGCATCAGGTTGCGCGCCCCGAGCAGCCCGATGGGCAGGGACAGGGCGATGCCGAATGCCGATGCGATGACGGCGATCTCGATGGTCTCGAACAGGCCTTCGGCCAGGAGCTTCCAGCGGGTGAAGCTGGGCGGGACCATTTCGCGCAGGAATTGGGCCCCGTTGCCCAGGCCGGTGAGGAAGCGGGCCCAGGAGACGTCCAGGGTGCTCATGGCGTAGAGGCAATAGAGCACGACGAGCAACAGACCGGCCCGTGCGCCCCAGTTGGCCCGAAACGGCCTGCGGACTTGGGCGGCGGTGGTCATTTCAGCCAATCCTCCCCGCCATAGATCGTCTTCAGATGCTCGTTGGTGAGCTCGTCCGGCGGTCCGTCGAAGACGATGTGGCCCTGGGACATGCCGATGACGCGGTCGGCGAAGCGCCGCGCCAGGTTCACGTCGTGGATGTTGATGATGACCGGGATGCCGTGGGCCTGGGAGAAATCGCCGAGCAGCCCCATGATCTCCACGGAGGTCTTGGGGTCCAGGGACGAGGTGGGCTCGTCGGCCATGATGATGTCCGGGTTCTGCATCACGGCGCGGGCGATGCCCACGCGCTGGCGCTGGCCGCCGGACAGGGCGTCTGCCCGCTCGGTGGCGAAGTCGGACAGCCCGACCTGGTCGATGAGCTCGAAGGCGCGGTCGATGTCGGCCTGCGGGTATTTGCGCAGCCAGGCTCGCCACACGGGCACGAAGCCCAGGCGCCCGCAGAGCACGTTTTCGATGACCGTAAGGCGCTCCACGAGGTTGAATTCCTGAAAGACCATACCCACGTGGTGGCGTGCCTTTCGAAGTTCGCCGCCGGACAGGCTGGTGATCTCGTGCCCGGCGACGACGATGCTGCCGCTGGTGGGATTGATGAGCCTGTTGATGCAGCGAAGTAGCGTGCTCTTGCCGGTGCCGGAGGGGCCGATGATGGCCACCATGGACCTGTGATCGACCTCGAAGGAGATGTCCTTCAGCACCGGCTTGCCGGGCACGTATTCCTTGACCAGATTCTTGATGATCAGGGAACGGGGGGCAGCCCCCCCGTTCCCATTGTCGCTATGTGAAGTCACGTTTTTGCCTTGGCTGGATTACTGCTTCTTCTTGGCCTTTTTCTCGGCTTCCTTCTTGGCCATCTGCTGCAGGCCTTCCTCGTTGTAGCTGGTACCGGTGGCCTCGGCGATCTCGCGGATCACGGCCCAGTCGGCCATGTAGGTCACGGGGTAGAAGCGGTCGGCGCCGTCGAAGGACTTCTTCATGCCTTCGGTGAAGCGGTAGGTGTGGAAGGCGCCCACGATCTTCTGGGCCAGCTCGGGGCACAGCTGCGAGGAGTAGCCGAAGGAGGAAGTGGGGAAGCGGGGGCTGCGGTAGATGATGCGCAGGGCGTCCTTGTCCACGCGGCCGGCGCGGATCATGCGCTCGTACACGTCGGAGGCCACGGGGGCGGCGTCGTAGTCGCCGTGGGCCACGCCGAGCACGGACTGGTCATGCTTGCCGGAGTAGACCACGGTGTAGTCCTGGTCGGGCACCAGGCCGAGCTTGGGGAACAGGGCGCGGGGCGCCAGGTTGCCGGAGTTGGAGGACGCGGAGGTGTGGGCCACCTTCTTGCCCTTGAGGTCGGCCATGGACTGGATGGGGCTGTCCTTCTTGACGAC
>CAYUIN010000588.1:0-2179 GCA_964444695.1 uncultured Desulfocurvus sp. | reverse complement strand
CCCCGGCGACGCCTTCACGGCGGGCGTGGACATCGCGGCCTGGATCCGCGCGGGACTGCCGCCGGTCATGCTCCTGCCCCAGGGCCAGGCCCCGGCGCCCCGTGCCGCCCGCCCCGTGCCCACCGCCCCGGCACCGGCCCCGCAGGCGGCCCCCGCCGGGCCTCCGGCGAATCTTTCCGCGCTGCAGCGTCTGCTGCGCGACACGGGCATCCGCCTGACCTTCCACGGCTCGCGCCCCTTCGACATCCCCCGGGAGGTCCAGGGCCACGCGGGCATCATGGCGCGGTTGAAGGAGCTGTGCTTCCACGACGACGTCCTGGGCGCGTACCTCGACCGCCACCCCGCCGCGATCATCACGGCGGAGAACCTGGTGTTGCGGTGAGCGGGGGAGCGCGCGGGGAGCCGCGCAGCCGGGGCAGCCCGCAGGGCGGGCGAAGGTTGGTGAGAGAGGGCTGCCATGCGGAGCTGCAACTCCGCATGGCGACCGGATAGTTAGGGTATCCGATCAAGGCGAACCTCAGCCCTCCTTCCGGTTCGCGGTGCGAAGCGGTGGGGGCGGTGTAGCAGGAAACGATCGGATGGAAAAGCTGAAGCTCGAAACGTGGCCCGTAGCGCGGCTGCGTCCGTATGAAAGGCGACTGAGAAGGAACGGGAAGAACGTGGAACGCATGGTCCGCTGCATCGAGGAGTACGGATTCCGGATCCCCATCCTGGCCCTGGCCGACGGCGAGGTCGTGGACGGCGATCTGCGTCTGCGCGCGGCGCTGGCCATGGGCCTGGAGACCGTGCCGGTGCTGCTGGCCGAGGGCATGAGCCCGGAGCAGGTGCGGGCCTTCCGCATCCTGGCCAACAGCTCCGTGGCCTGGTCCAAGTGGGACGACGGGGAGCTGGCCCTGGAGCTGCGCGACCTGTGGGCGGCGGACTTCGAACTGGAGCTGACGGGCCTGCCGCTCTCCGACATCGAGGACCTGCTGGCTTCCCTGGGCGAGGCGGACGGCGGGGCCGACCCCGACGCCCTGCCCGAGTCCGGCCCCCTGGTGACCCGGCCCGGCGACCTTTGGCTGCTCGGCCAGCACCGGCTGCTGTGCGGGGACTCCACCCGCGAGGCCGAGGTGCGCGCGCTCATGGACGGCGAGGAGGCGGACCTGGTCTGGACCGACCCGCCCTACAACGTGGACTACCACGGCAAGGCCGGGAGCATCCGCAACGACCGCATGTCCGACGCCGACTTCCGGCGCTTCCTGGGCGCGGCCTTCGCGGCCATGTTCGCGGTCCTGCGCAGGGGCGGCGCGGCCTACGTGGCCCACGCCGACACCGAGGGCCTGAACTTCCGGGGCGCGTTCGTGGAGGCTGGGTTCAAGCTGGCCTCGTGCCTGGTCTGGCGCAAGGACCACTTCGTCCTGGGCCGGGCGGACTACCAGTGCCAGCACGAGCCGATCCTCTACGGCTGGAAGCCGGGGGCGGCGCACCGCTGGTTCGGGGGCCGCAAGCGCCGGACCCTGCAGGAGCTGGGCGGCCTGGGCCGGGTGGACGTGCTCCCGGACGGGGCCGTGACCCTGTTCCTGGAGGACCGCGCCCTGCGCGTCACCGGGCGGGACCTGGCCGTGGAGGACCTGGAGGCCACCCTGGTCTTCGAGTCCAAGCCCCGCAGCTCGGAACTGCACCCGACCATGAAGCCCGTGTCGCTGGTGGAGCGCCTTCTCAAGAACAGCAGCCTGAAAGGCGACGGCGTGCTGGATCCCTTCGGCGGGTCCGGGACCACGCTCATCGCCTGCGAACGCACCCGGCGCCGCTGCCGGACCATGGAGCTGGACCCCAAATACGCGGACGTCATCGTCAGGCGGTGGCAGGACTACACGGGGCTCGCGGCGGTGCATGCCGCCAGCGGCGAGACCTTCGCCCATAGGGAGGCCGCCCATGGATAGGCGCACCCTGGAGGAGCTGCTCGAGCGGAGCGCCGAGACCGACCTGCCGACCCTGCTGCGGGCCAAGGAGGAGGCCAAGCGCCGCATGCGCGACGACCCCTCCCCGCAGAACGTCTCCGTCTTCGAGAAGGCGTCGCGCTTGATGGAGGCTCGAATGGCGAGTGCCGACCCCCAGGCGCCGGAGGTGCTTTCCTCCGTCGCCGCCGTGCTCGACCGCCTGCAGGCGGGCGGGCGCAAGGTGAGGAAATCGAAGC
>CAYUIN010000587.1:0-2181 GCA_964444695.1 uncultured Desulfocurvus sp. | reverse complement strand
CAAGGGAATAATCCCCTTGAGAATCCCTCTTTTGGGCCGCCTGACGGGTTGCTCGGGAGACGCGACCAGAGGCCGCCGAGCGTAGCGCTACGAGCAACCCGTCAGGCGGCCCAATGTAAGGATTCTTAAGGAAATTATTTCCTTAAGCGGGTCCAGGGCAGAGCCCTGGCCGCCGGAGGCATTCAGGCCCCGCGCCGGGCGACCGGTCCGCCGTGGGCGCCGCGCGCCGTGGGCCTTCGGGCCGTCGTCTCGGGGTATGAGCCTGCCGGTCGTCGGGGGTGGGGGTGGGGTGTTTGTACAGTGGGGTTGCCGAGTTTTTGCGGGCGCGGTATGGCCCGATCTGGAGGACTGTCCCATGCCGAAAATACACGCCCTGAGCGCCCCCGCGCCGGGCCGGGAGCCAGCCGTCAGGGTGGCGGAAATATTCGATTTCGAGGCGCGCACCGAGGGAGGTGCGCCGTTGTATCTGAGTCCTGTGGCGGCGGGGTTCCCGTCGCCTGCGGACGATTTCATCGACAAGAGCCTGGACCTGAACGAGCATTTGGTGTCGCACCCGGCGGCGACGTTTTTCGTGCGCGCCCAGGGCGAGTCCATGTCGGGCGCGGGGATTGCTTCGGGCGACCTGCTGGTGGTGGACCGCGCGCTGGAGCCCAAGAGCGGCGACGTGATCATCGCGGCCGTCGGCGGCGAGCTGACGGTCAAGCGCATCCGCCTGCGCGGCGGCGCGGTGTGGCTGGTCCCCGAAAACCCGGCCTTCCCCGCCCTCAAGGTGGAGGACGCCATGGATTTCGAGGTCTGGGGCGTGGTGACGTATGTGGTGCACAGGATATAGGACCCCGACCGCCATGCCCCACCCGCACCCGACCCTCTACGCCCTCGTGGACTGCAACAACTTCTACGCCTCCTGCGAGCGCGTCTTCGACCCGTCCGCGAGCGGCGCGCCCGTGGTCGTGCTCTCCAACAACGACGGCTGCGTCATCGCCCGCAGCGCCGAGGCCAAGGCCCTGGGCATCGAGATGGGCGAGCCCGCCTTCAAGCGCGAGGCCTGGTTCCTCTCCCAGGGCGTGCGCATCTTCTCCTCCAACTACGCCCTGTACGGCGACATGTCCCGCCGCGTCATGGAAACCCTCTCCCGCTTCACCCCGCGCATGGAAATCTACTCCATCGACGAGGCCTTCCTGCACCTGGCCCCCACGCCGGGCACCACCCACGAAACCCTGGCCCGCGAAATCCGCGCCACCGTGCGCCGCTGGACCGGCATCCCCGTGTCCGTCGGCATCGCCCCCACCAAGACCCTGGCCAAGCTCGCCAACCGCACCGCCAAGAAAAACCCCGCGCTGCAAGGCGTTTTCGACCTGACCACGCACCCCGACCCCGACGCCGTCCTGAGCGCCACCGCCGTGGGCGACGTCTGGGGCGTGGGCCGCAAATACGCCCGCATGCTCGCCGCGCACGGCGTCGCCACCGCCCGCGCCCTGCGCGACTGCCCGGACACCTGGATCAAAAGCCGGATGACAGTCCGGGGCCTGATGACCGCCTGGGAACTGCGCGGGCGCTGCTGCATCCCCCTGGAAGACGCCCCGCCGCCAAAAAAATCCATCCTCACCTCCCGCAGCTTCGGCTACCCCGTCACCACCTGGCGCGACATGGCCGAGGCCGTGGCCGCATACACCACCCGCGCCGCCGAAAAACTCCGCCGCCAACACGGCGTCTGCTCCCACATCATGGTCTTTTTGCTCACCAACCCCCACAAGCCCGACGAGCCCCAATACTCCAACGCCTTCACCGCCGCCCTGCCCGCGCCCACAAGCCACACCCCGACCCTGCTCGCCGCCGCCCGCCAGGCCCTGGAACACATCTACCGGCCCGGACACGCCTACAAGAAGGCAGGCATCATGCTCACCGGCCTGCAACCCGCCTCGAGCCGCCAACTCTCCCTGCTCGCACCGCCCGACGACCCGCGCGCCGCCGCCCTGATGCAGGCCCTGGACCAGGCCAACAGCAAATGGGGCCGCGACAGCGTGACCTACGCCGCCACCGGCCTGGGCCGCCCCTGGCGCATGCGCCAAACCCGCAAATCCCCCCACTACACCACCTCCTGGCACGACCTCCCCACCGCCCGCACCAGCTAGGACGGGCGCCCAGGGCAAAGGGAGAGAGGGGAAGGGCAGGGGAGAAAAG
>CAYUIN010000586.1:0-2183 GCA_964444695.1 uncultured Desulfocurvus sp. | reverse complement strand
CATGTAGCCGATGCGCTCGTGCAGGGCGCCGGACTGGGCCACGGGGTCCAGGCCCAGGACTCGGGCCCGGCCCGCCTCGGGCTCCATCAGCCCGGCCAGCAGGCGCACGAAGGTCGTCTTGCCCGCCCCGTCCGGCCCCACGAGGCCGGTGACGCGCCCGGGCAGGATGGCGGCCGTCATCTCCCGCAGGGCGGGTTCGGCGGCGGCCCCGTAGCGCATCACGACGCCTTGGACCTCCACCAGGGGCGCGTTCATTGGGCCGCTCCGGCCGGGGCCGGGACCGGGGTCTCGTCCTGGGGGACGACGGTCACGGGCATGCCCTGGCGCAGGCCGCCGTCGGCGTCGTGGACCACCACGCGCAGGCGGTAGACCAGGTCCGTGCGCTGGGCCTCGGTCTCCACGTTCTTGGGCGTGAACTCCGCCACGGGCGAGACGAAGCCCACGGTGCCGTGGTACGGCGCCTCGGGCCGGGAGTCGCTGACCACCAGCACGGGCAGCCCGGGGCGCACCCGGCCCAGCTGCGGCTCGGGCACGTAGGCCCGGACCCACACCGGATCGTCCAGGGAGACCACCAGGACCACGGCCCCGGCCGAGGCCATGGCCCCGGGCTCGCGCACCCGGGAGAGCACGGTGCCGCCGCTGGGGGAGCTCAGGCGGGTGTCGTCCAGGTCGGTCCGGGCGGCGTCCACGGCGGCCTGGGCGGCCCGCAGGTTGGCCTCGGCCCCGCGCCTGTCCTCCTCGCGGAAGCCCGCGCGTTGCAGGTCCAGGGCCTTTCGCGCGCTTTCCAGGCGCGCGGCCAGGGCGTCGCGCGCGGCCAGGGCGTCGTCGTAGTCCTGCCGGGCCAGGGCGCCGTCCTCGAACAGTTCGCGCAGACGCCCGGCGGTCCGGGCGGCGTTGGCCAGCTCGGTGGCCAGCTGGTCCACCAGGGCCCGGGCCTGGGCGATCTCCTGGGAGCGGTTGCCCGCCTCGTACTTGGCCAGTGCGGCGGCGGCCGCGTCGCGCCGGGCCAGGGCCGCGTCCAGGGCCGCGCGGTACGGGCGGTCGTCCAGCCGGGCCAGCAGCTCGCCGGGGCGCACGGCGTCGCCCTCGTCCACCAGCACCTCGGCCAGGCGGCCGGGCACCCGGAACGCCAGGTCCACCTCGCGGATATCCACGTTGCCGTAAAGCTTCAGCCCGGCCTGCCCGGCCTCGCCGTGCAGGTAGCGGTAGCCCGCCCAGGCGCCCCCGGCGACCACGGCCAGGATCAGGACGATGCGCACGAACTTCTTCATATCCGGTCCTCCCCGCAGACGGGGGTTGCGTTGTCCACGATGGCGCGCACCTGCTGTACGCCCAGGGCGGCGATGCAGTCCAGGTGCCCGCGCGAAAGCTCCTCGCAGCCGAGTTGGCGCAAGGTGGCGGTCATGCCGATGCGGAAGATCACGAACTGGCCCATGACGGCCAGGGTGCGCAGCTTGAGCTCCGTGCCGCCCGGGGGCAGGCCCGTGAGCCGGGCCAGCAGCGCCATCCAGACCCCATGGACCCTGCCGAAGAACTGATCGTGCAGCAGGTCGTAGGCCGCCGTGGGGGCGATCTGCTCCTGCATCATGATCCGGGAGAAGGCCAGGGTCTTGGGGTTGCCGAGCATCACGTCCACCAGCGTGCCGACGAGGATGCGCAGGGCCCCGTCCAGGGTCTCGCGCGTGGACCGGGGATCGGCGCAGGCCCGGGCCACGGCCTCCACGCCGGGGCCGATCTCGGTGCGCTTCTCGGTCACGGCGCGCTCGATGACCGCGCGGTACAGGCCCTCCTTGCCGCCGAAATGGTAGCGGATGGCCCCGAGGTTGACCCCGGCGCGCTCGGCCAGGGTCCTGGTGGACGTGCCGCCGTAGCCGTGCAGGCCGAACAGCTCCAGCCCGGCGTCCAGCAGCTTGTCCCGCGTGGTGCCTTCCGGCTCCGCCTTCGTCCTCTTCGCCATGTCGCCTCCTCGCCTCGCGCGCCGCCTCGGGCACGCATTCATTCATTCGAATGAATAATACCTTGGGGCGGGGTGTCAAGGGGAAACATGGGTTCTGCATGAACGGGGTGGGCGGGCCGAGGGGGCGGGGCGGACGGATCGGGGAAAACGGGTACAGCGCCGGGCCGGAGGGCGCAGGGCGCAAAGCGGGCAGGCGGCACCGGACGGGGCAGGGCGCGGGCGAAAC
>CAYUIN010000585.1:0-2191 GCA_964444695.1 uncultured Desulfocurvus sp. | reverse complement strand
GGCCCTTGTAGGTGGTCTCGATGGCGTGGGCGCAGTCCTCGATCAGGGCCAGCCCGTGGCGCTCGGTCACGGCGGCCAGGCCGTCCATGTCGCAGGGCCGCCCCGCGAAGTGCACGGGCACCACGGCCCGGGTGCGCTCGGTGACGGCCGCCTCCACCGCGGCGGGGTCGATGTTCATGCTCACGGGGTCCACGTCGGCCAGCACCGGGGTCGCCCCGGCGTGGATGATGGCGTTGACCGTGGCGCAGAACGTCAGCGGGGTGGTGATGACCTCGTCGCCGGGGCCGACGCCCGCGGCGAGGATGGACAGGTGCAGCGCGGCGGTGCAGGAGTTCACGGCGCAGGCGTGGGCCGCGCCCCGGTAGGCGGCGAACTCCTTTTCGAAACGCGCGGTGCGCGGGCCGCTGCCGATCCATCCGGACCGCAGCGTGTCCACCATCTCGTCGATCTCCTCCTGCCCGATGAGCGGGGAGCCGAAGACCAGGAACGAATCTCTCATGGATGCCTGCTTGTCGTTAGACGACTTTCCAATGGGGCCGCTTCATGTACACGTCGCGGCTGGCCTCGAATTCCTGGGGCAGGATGACCATCGTTCTGATTTTCCGATTGATCTTGCCCTCGGCCACGGTGCACAGCTTGTCCAGCCGGGCCCGGTCCACGTCGCCCACGATGAGCACGTCGATGATCCCGGAGTCGCGCCCCTCGGCGTAGTCGTCCAGGATGTAGACGCGCTCGAAGTTCCCGACCTTGGACAGGATCTGGTCGACGATCCTGTCGATGCCCAGGGTCTTGCGGACGATGGAGTGGATTTCGGGGAAGAACGGGTGCCCCGTGTTGGCCTTGTAGTAGATGCTGCGCCCCTGATGCTCCTTGTCCAGATACCCGGCCTGGGAGAGGCTGTCGAGCTCCTCCTTGATGGCCGAGGGCGTGACGTCGAACTCCTTGGCCAGCTCCCGCAAGTAGCAGGAAACCTTGGGGTTCAGAAACAGCTTCAGCAGCAGCTTGATGCGCGTTTTGGACGTGAACAGCTCAGTCAGCATGATGGTCGATCCCTACGCTCGGCAAAACCTTATTGTCAAGAAAAACCGAACGAACTACATTTGCCACGAAGGGCGCGGTTTGACAAGCCCCCCCGGGAACGGATACAGCCGGTCAACGCAAACGGAGGTTCCGATGCGCGAGAAGGTCGAACAAGTCCTGGCCAAGGTCCGTCCCGCCCTGCAGGCGGACGGCGGCGACGTGGAACTCGTGGAAGTGACGGACGACGGCGTGGTCCGCGTCCGGCTCCAGGGCGCGTGCAAGGGCTGCCCCATGGCCCGCATGACGCTGAAAAACGGCATCGAACGCATGCTGCTCAAGGAAATCCCCGAGGTCCAGCGGGTCGAATCCGTCTAGGCCGCGCGCCCCGCGCGGGGCCCTCTCCATATTCCTTAAATACGGGCCGCTCCCTCCCGGGGGCCGCCGTGCATCCTGTTCCAAGAGGCACCCATGACCAAGATCGTGACCCGCTTTCCCCCCAGCCCCACGGGCTTTCTGCATATCGGCGGCGCGCGCACCGCGCTGTTCAACTGGCTCTTCGCGCGCGGTCGCGGCGGCGAGTTCGTGCTGCGCATCGAGGACACGGACCAGGCCCGCTCCACCCCGGAGATGACCCAGGCCATCGTCGACGGCATGACCTGGCTGGGCCTGAACTGGGACCACGGGCCGTACCTGCAAAGCGACCGCACCCCGCTGTACGACCAGTACATCGAAAAGCTCATCGCCTCCGGCCACGCCTACTACTGCGACTGCACCCCCGACCAGGTGGACGCCATGCGCGAGCGGGCCAAGGCCGAGGGCAAGAAGCCCAAGTACGACGGCTCCTGCCGCGGCAAGGGCCTGGGCCCCGGCGAGGGCCGCGTGGTGCGCTTCGTGGCCCCCGAGGGCCTGTGCGCCTGGGCCGACATGGTCAAGGGCCCCATGGAGATGGACTTCGACGAGATGGTGGACGACTTCGTCATCCGCCGCGGCAACGGCTCGCCGATGTACAACCTGGCGGTGGTGGTGGACGACGCGGACATGGGCGTGACCCACATCATCCGTGGCGAGGACCACCTGTCCAACACGCCCAAGCAGATCGCCCTGTACCGGGCCCTGGGCCTGCCCGTGCCCGAGTTCGGCCACGTGCCGATGATCTTCGGCCCGGACAGGA
>CAYUIN010000584.1:0-2193 GCA_964444695.1 uncultured Desulfocurvus sp. | reverse complement strand
GAAGCCCGCACCGGCCTGACCCCCAAAGGCCCACACCCCCTCAAAGGCAAAACCACCCCCGTCCCCGTCTACGCCCTGGCCTGACGACCGACACGCCGCCCCTTGGCGTCGCCGCATCGTTTGTTGGGTAGGGTCGTTGCGTTGGGGGTGGGATATGGGGTAGGGTTGGACACTGGAAGCATGAACCCGGGAAACAGGAGAGGGGTTGCCATGAGCATTGGGACCCAGTTTGGGGACGGTGGCGGCGAGCAGTTGCAGCTGGTGACGTTCTCCATCGGAGGCGAGGAGTTCGGTGTCGAGATCCTGAAGGTCCAGGAGATCGTGCGCTCCATGGAGATCACCAAGGTGCCCAACGCCCCCGCCTTTGTGGAAGGCGTGGTGAACCTGCGCGGCAAGGTGATTCCGATCATCGACATGCGCATGCGCTTCGGGTTGGACCACAAGGCCCATGATTCGCAGACGCGGATCATCGTCATCAACATGAACGAGGTGATCACGGGGTTTGTGGTGGACAGCGTGTCCGAGGTGCTGCGCCTGCCCAAGAGCACCATCGAGCCGCCGCCGCCCGTGATCGCGGGCATCGAGTCCGAGTACATCAGCGGCGTCGGCAAGCTGGAGGACCGGCTGCTGATCCTGCTGGACATGGACAGCCTGCTCTCGGGCAAGGAGCAGCGGCTGTTGCAGCAGGCGATGTAGCCGCCTGCGGCGGGGTCAGGCTCCGCCGGATTCACAGGGGTTTTCACGGACGAGGCCCGCGCCCCAGGGATGGGCGCGGGCCTTGTGTGGTGCTCTGTCCGGAGAGGCTCGTGGGGGGTGTGGGGTGGCCGGTTCCGGGAACGCTCCTAGGGAGCGGGAGCGTAGAAGCAGCGTTTGGGGGAATGGATCAGCCCGTCTTTTTTGAGCTCCTGGACGGCCTTGGACACGGCGGCAGACTCGGCGCCGAGGGACTTGGCGATGTCGCCGGGACGCAGGGGCTTGTCGGAATCCCGCAGGGCTTGCAAAACTTGATCGCGCATGATGTGCTCCTCGCGTTGTCATTAATCAGTAATGATTCTTATTACCGAAAATAACGGCGGGGTCAAGCCCCGAACGCGGGATGCGGCACATTTTTCGGAAGGTCTCCTGAAAGTGGGGAAAATCGGGGCGATGGATTGCGCTGGGGCTGGGGCTGGGTGTAGTATTCGCGTCTGGAACACCAACTGCCGCGCCTGCGCGGCCAAACGATCTTTTGGAGCGTGGCGATGAACGACCTGATGCAGCTGGAGAATATCGGCAAATATCAAGAGATGGCCGTGGCCTGGGCGGCTGCCTACGGCGCGCAGCTGCTGCTGGCGCTGGTCATTCTGGTCCTCGGCCTGTGGGTGGGCCGCAGCCTGCGCGCGCTGACGCGCCGGGGCCTGGAGCGGCGCGGGGTGGACCCGCTGCTGGTCGGCTTCGTCGGCAACCTGGTGTACTACATCATGGTCATCGCCGTGGCCCTGGCCGCCGTCAGCCGCATCGGCGTGGACACGACCTCGTTCCTGGCCATCGTCGGCTCCATGGGCCTGGCCATCGGCCTGGCCATGAAGGACAACCTGGCCAACTTCTCCTCGGGCGTGATGCTCATCCTGTTCCGCCCGTTCACCCTGGAGGACTACATCGAGGTCGCCGGTGTGACCGGGGTGGTCAAGGCTATCACCCTGTCCAACACCATCCTCGCCACGCCGGACAACCAGAAGATCATCGTGCCCAACAACAAGATCACCGGCGAGATCATCCGCAACGTCACCGCCAACGATACCCGGCGCATCGACCTGACCATCGGCATCGGCTACGGCGACGACATCGCCCGGGCCAAGGACGTGGTCGCCAAACTGCTGGCCGCCGACAGCCGCGTGATGACCGACCCCGCCCCCCTGGTGGCCGTGGCCGAGCTGGCGGACAGCAGCGTGAACCTCGTCGTCCGCCCCTGGGTCGCCACCGCCGATTACTGGTCCGTGCGCTTCGACCTCACCGAACGCATCAAGAACGCCTTGGACGAAAACGGCATCTCCATCCCCTTCCCCCAACGCGACGTGCACATCATCTCGGAGAACTGACCCGGCGCCCCCCGCGCCGTAACCGGGGCTGCGCCCCGTACCCCGTGTTTCCGGGGCTCTGCCCCGGACCCCGCTCAAGGGGATAATCCCCTTAAGAATCCCTATTTTGGGCCGC
>CAYUIN010000583.1:0-2199 GCA_964444695.1 uncultured Desulfocurvus sp. | reverse complement strand
CGCAGATGCGCGCCGATGCTCACCCCGCCGCCCAGGTGCGCCACCAGGAACTTGCCGTCCCCGTAGCGCACCCCGCGCCGCGAGGCCGCCTCCCGCGCCGCGCCGCGCTGGGACAGGGCGTGGAACGTGCTGCGCCGCATGACCTCCGGCAGGCCAGTGAGCCGCGCCTCGGGCCGCAGCTCGTCCGTGACCACCGGGTCCACCACGAACGCGGGCACCCCGTACTCCAAGGCCAGTTCCAAAGCCAGCGGCGCGCCCAGATTGCACGGATGCTCCCCGTACTTCGACTCGCGCAGGTCCGCCAGCATCCGCTCCGTGACGCGGTACGTCCCGCCCACCAGCGGCGCCAGCAGCCCGCCACGGCCCACCACCGCCTCGACCCCGGCCAAGGCCTCCCCGGCCTCGGCCAGCGCCTCGCGGATGATCCGCCCGCGCGCATCCAGCTGCCCCCAGACCGTGGGATAAAGCTGCATCCGCTCCTTGGGGTGCATCACCTCGCGCTCGAACAGGGCCTCGTCGCCCTGAAACAAGACCACCTTCGTGGACGTGGACCCCGGGTTCAGGGTCAGCACCCGGCGGCTCACGAACCGCTCCGGCGCGACAGGTACGAGGCCAGCGCGATGGAATAGAACTTGGACTGCGGGCTGTCGCCGCGCGAAGGCACCACGATGGGCACCCGGCTGCCGACCACCACGCCCGCCATGTCCCGGCCCATCAAGGTGTTCAGGCTCTTGTACAAAATGTTCCCGCTCTCGATGTCCGGCGTCACCAAAACGTCCGCGCAGCCCGCGACTTCGTTCTGCACCCGCTTGCAGGCCGCCGCCGTGGGCGACCAGGCGATGTCCAGTTGCATCGGCCCCGCCACGCGCGCATCCCCGAACTCGCCCTGCGCGCCCATCTTGGCCAGCAGATCCGCGTCCAGCGTCGCGGGCATGGCCGGAAAATTCACCTTCTCCGTGGCCGCGAGCACCGCCACCCGGGGCCGCTCGATGCCCAGCGCCCGCGCCACGCCCAGCGCGTTGCGCACGATCTCCACCTTGCGCTCGAAATTGGGCCGGATGTTCACGCCCGGGTCCGTCAGCAGCATCAACCGCTGCGACCCCGGCTCCTCGAACACCGACACGTGCGACAAGATTCCCTCGGGCGGCACCCCGCGCTCCTTGTTCAACACCGCCTTGAGCAGCGTCGCCGTGGAGACCAAGCCCTTCATGATCAGCGCCACCTCGCCCTCGCGATACAGGCGCACCGCCTCGCACACCGCACTCTCGTCGTCGGGCATGTGCAGCCCGCGCAACGGGCCGATGTCCACGCCCAGACGCTCCGCCACCTCCCGCGTGGCGTCCATGTCGCCGATCAGCACCGGCTCCGCCAGGCCCGCGTCCCAGGCCTGCATCGCCGCCGCCAGCACAAAGGAATCCGCCGAACGCGCAATGGCCACGCGCGGCATGTCCCCGTCCGGCAGCGCCGCGCGCACCAAACCCCGTAGGCTGTCGATCGCCATCCGACCCACCTACTCGTCGCCGCGCTTGAGCGCGATCATGCCCGAACGGCACAGGCTCTTGATCCCATGCGGCTTGAGCATCCCGATGAAGGCGTCCACCTTGTCCCGGTCGCCGCTCATCTCCGCCGTGATCGACTTCTGACCCATGCCCACCACGTTGGCCCGGAAGACCTCGAATATCTGCATCACCTGCGTCGTGGCCGAAGGCTCCATCGCCACCTTGATCAACAACAACTCGCGGTCCACGAACTCCTTGCGCCGCAAATCGTCCACGCCGATGATCACGTCCATCTTCTCCATGGCCTCCGTGATCCGCGCAATGTCCTCGTCGGATCCGTCCAGCCCGATGGTCAGCCGCGAAATCCGCGGGTCCTCGGTCTCCCCCGCCGACAGGCTGCGGATGTTCACCTCATACGAGCTGATGGCCTCCGTCATGTCCGCCAACACCCCGGGCCGGTTCCAAACCAATGCCGAAATCGTATGCATCGCTCTCCCTCTCGCGTATCCGTACCACCACGGGCCCACGCCCGCAGCACACCCCTTCTAGCCTGTTTCCCCGCCCCGGACAACGCCCCAGGGCGGGGCGATCGCCGGACGCCGGGCGCGAATGCCTCCGGCGGCCGGGGCGCGGCCCCGGACCCCGCTCAAGGGAATAATCCCTTTGAGAATCCCTCTTTTGGGCCGCCTTACGGGTTGCT
>CAYUIN010000582.1:0-2200 GCA_964444695.1 uncultured Desulfocurvus sp. | reverse complement strand
CGGCGTCGGCGCGGGCCTGGTCGATGCACCAGGCCAGGGCCATTTCGCCGAATTTGAAGTGGTGGCCGTAGGTCTCGCCGTCCGTGGCCAGGGACAGCAGGCCCGGGGCCGTGGCCTGGCGCACGCGGTTCCAGAAGGCGCCGCCGTCGGCCAGCAGGCGTTCGAAGGCCACGGCCTGGGACAGGCCGCCGTGGTAGAAGAACACGGCCACGCTGCGGCCTGAGGGCAGCTCCACGCGGTAGGGGCGCATGATGTCCAGGGAGCCTTCGTCCACGGGCTGCCAGTCGCCGCCGGGCTCGGCCACCGCGGCGGCCTGGCGCGGGGCGAGGACGGTGTAGGCGATGCCCGCCTCGGCCAGGGCCTCGAGGGTCGCGGTGTCCACGGCGGCCTCGGGCAGCCAGAGGCCTTCGGGGGCGCGGCCGTAGCGGGCCTCGAAGTCCTGCACGGCCCAGGCGGTCTCGATGCGTTTTTCGTCGTCCGTGGCCAGGGGCATGATGATGTGGTGGCGGATCTGGGCCATGGCGTTGCCGAAGCCCAGACGGCGGCGCGAGGCGCGGTCGGCTTCCAGGACGAGTTCGTAGGTCCCGGGCGCGGCGCGCTGCATCCAGGACAGCAGCGTCGGCCCGAAGTTGAAGCTCATGTACTCGTAGATGTTCATGATTTCGCGCACGTTCCCCTCGCCGTCCAGGATCCGGGCGTTGGCCATGGGGGCGTAGCTCTCGGCGGTGATGCGCTGGTTCCAGTCGCGACCGGGCGCGGCGCTGCCTTCGGGCAGCACGGCCCCGAGCCAGGGGTCTTCGCGGGGCGGCTGGTAGAAGTGGCCGTGGATGCAGAGCTGACGGTCGGTCATGGCGTGTCCTGGGCTGTGGTTGCCGGGCCGGGGTGCGGCGCCGGGTCGTGCGTCCATGCTATGTCGCCCGAGGGGCGCCGCAAGTCAACCGTGGGCCGGGCTTGACGGCGCGCGGGGCGCCGCGTAGGGAACCGAAAAACCCGATCCCAGGAGAAACCGCCATGGCCGCCGATGAACGCAGCGAACTGGAAGCCTTGTCCCGCGAGGAACTGCTCGACGTCTTCGAGGGCGCGTTGTTCGAACACGTGACCGAGGGCCGCGAGTATCCGGAGATCCTGGAAATGACGCTGGCCGTGGGCCTGAAGGCCTTCGCCACGGCCAAGCTGGCCGGGCGCTCCAAGGAGGAGCTGGTGGAGCTGTTCCTGGACAGCGAAAAGGCCGTGCTGGACCTGGTGGACTACGCCGCCGAGCTGGGCCTGCTGGAAGACGAATAGCCGGGCCGGGACGCGTCATGAAGAAGGCGGCCCCCCTCGCGGGGGGCCGCCTTTTTTATTTGCTCTTGGGCTTGGCCTTGGCCTTCGGCTTGGCCTTGGGCTTCTTGGCCACGGGGCCGGACTCCGGCGCCCCGGGGTCGCGGCGGCAGGCCAGGGGCCAGACCTCGTCGATCATCTCCACCGGTTTGACGGTGATCCTGCGGCGCAGGTCCGCCGGGATGTCCACCAGGTTGCGTTCGTTGTCCTTGGGGATCAGCACGGTGCTCATGCCGTGGGCCACGGCGGCCAGGATCTTTTCCTTGATGCCGCCCACGGGCAGCACGCGGCCGCGCAGCGTGACCTCGCCGGTCATGCACACGTCGCCGCAGACCGGGGTGTCCGTCAGCGCGGAGACCAGGGCCGTGACCAGGGTCACGCCCGCCGAGGGGCCGTCCTTGGGCGTGGCTCCGGCGGGGACGTGGATGTGCAGGTCGGTCTTCTCCGTGAAGTCGGGGTCGATGCCGAAGCGCTCGGCCCGGGCCCGGGCGTAGGACAGGGCGGCCTGGGCCGATTCCTTCATCACGTCGCCGAGCTGCCCGGTCATGACCAGCTTGCCCTTGCCGGGCATGGCCTGGACCTCGATGTGCAGGATCTCGCCGCCGTACGGCGTCCAGGCCAGGCCCAGGGCCACGCCCGGGGGCAGGTCGGACTCCAGCTCGTCTTCGCGGAAGCGCGGCGGCCCGAGGGACTTCTCCACGGACGAGGCCGTGACGCGGAACGGGCCGGACTGGCCCTCGGCCTTGCGCCGGGCCAGCTTGCGGCAGATGGAGCCCACCTCGCGTTCGAGGTTGCGCAGGCCCGCCTCGCGGGTGTACTCGCGCACCAGCTTGGACAGGATGGCGTCGGAGAGTTGCAGCTCCTCGGGCCTCAGGCCATT